>NZ_JBNFOL010000005.1:0-185099 GCF_057364765.1 Brevibacterium sp. LAARM3_SD1
CGCTGACAACCCCACTCATTTGGTGTAAGCAACCTAGTGAGTCAGGTCGTTCACAACCTAGTGAGCGAGGTTGTCAGCAACGTATTGAGTGAGGTTGTCAGCAAGGTCGCGAGTTTCCACATCAGGTTGCTGGGCCGCCGTCAGGTAGCAATAGGGGGTTAGGCGGGTTGTTCGTTACGACCCAGCAGACGACGGAACTGGTTGCGGCGGCGGGTGAGCCCCCAGCCGGCGACCTTGGTGAATGCTTCGGTGATGATCGAGCCGCTCATCTTCGACTCGCCGAGCTCGCGTTCGACGAAGACGATGGGCACCTCGGCGACGCGGAATCCGGCTTCGACGGTGCGGTAAGTCATGTCGATCTGGAAGCAGTATCCCTGCGACTGGACACCGGAGAGATCGAGCGCTTCGAGCACGGGACGGGTATACGCCCGGAACCCGGCAGTCGCGTCCTTGACCCCCAGTCCCATGACCGCGTTGACGTAGACGTTCGCGCCGCGGGAGAGGAAGTACCTCGACTTGGGCCAATCGACGATCTCTCCGCCGGGCACCCACCGCGATCCGATGATGAGATCCCCGCGCCCCTCTTCGGCGGCGCGGAGCAGCTGCCCCAGGTCGAGCGAACGGTGAGATCCGTCGGCATCGAACTCGCAGATGATGTCGTAGTCGCGTTCCAGCGCCCATTCGAATCCGGCGATATAGGCCATGCCCAGTCCGGATTTCTCGCTGCGGTGGAGGACGTTGATGCGGGGATCGTTCTGAGCCTGTTCGTCGGCCCACTCCCCCGTTCCGTCGGGAGAGCTGTCATCGACGATGAGGACGTCGACGTTGGGCTGCTGCTCGAACAATCCGGCCAGTGTCACGGGGAGGGCGAGACGTTCGTTGAACGTGGGGATGACGACAAGAATCTTGGAAGGCACGGACCCCACGATACGCGGTAGCCGGGCCAGACAATGAGTCGACACCCCCGCCTTCGGACCACGCTGCAGCAGCAGCGAGTTATCTATTGACGGGAGTGCCGACTCCATCCCACATCAAGCGGAATGTTCACGTCGAATCTAATGGCCGATGCGGACTTTGCAAAATCGCTGTGACCTGGCCTGATGACTGAAATTGCAGGTCACAGGCCCAATTGCAGGAATCGAAATTTTCTATCCATCGGCGTGTCGGCTGGACAGACCGAAGGTTCGTCTCAGAGTTCGACTCGCGTGGGCAGCGCCACGTCGGAAGACAATTCGGGCAGACCGGGTGTTCCCGATCGCGGGTCGGTGCTCCATGCGGCGACTCGCGGGTCGGCGACCTGAACGACGAGGCGCTCTACCTTCCACCGCACGATATCGGCATCGGCCCCTGGGGCGAGCACTCCGCCTTCGGGGTTTCCGGCCGCCCGGTGGGCAAAGCGGGTCGCGGCGTTGAAGGCGGCACGGGCACCGATTCCTCCGTCGCCGACGACGGCATTGCGAACTCCCGCCCAGGGTGATGCCTCGGAATGGCTGAAGGACACCTGCGCTCCGGCGGCGAGCAGCTGTGCCAAGGGCTGCGGCTGCGCCGGGTCGAGGGTGATGGCAATCCCGCTGCGGCCGAGGACCTCGACCTGGTCTTCCGAAACCGGGAAGTCCAGGCGCAGGCGGTAGCCGTGACGCTGGGCATGAGCGGCATCGCCACGCAGGGCCTCGAGCACATCGGTGAGCTGGTCATCCGAGTCGACGAGAATGAGCAGACTCAGTGCCGGCAGCTGCTCCAGTCCGAGCAGATCGGAGGCGGTGATCGAGGCGCGGCGGGCCTCGGCGGATCCCGAGTCCAGCTGCGGGTAGTCGACGACCGACAGTCCCTCCGGCGCGTCGGCGGCGAACTGCGCGACCGCCTCGGCGGTGCCGATCGCATGCACATGGGTGAACCCCTGCGCATGCAGTTCCGCAACCGTCGGGGACGATTCGTCCACGATCAGTCCCGCATGGACGAAGCCCGGGGTGAGGAAGTCCTCACCGAGGTCGATCGCCTCCGGATCGAGGGCCTTGGCCGCTTCATCGGAACCGATGAACGAGACCTTTCCGTCCGCATGTCCCAGTGCCGTCGCAAAAGGGTCGACACTGCTGTAAACATCTCCACCAAAGTACATAGTCACAGCCGACAGGCTACACCGTCGGCCGTTGCGGCTACACCTGTGTCAGGAGGGTCGGGTATCGTCACCTGATGTGAAGCCCTTGGTTCTGCTCGATACTCCAGCCCTGTACTACCGCGCCTTCTATTCGGTGCCGGATTCGATCGTCAATGCCGACGGTCACCCGGTCAACGCCGTGCGCGGGGTCCTCGACACCGTCGCCCAGATGGTGCGGCGATTCGACACCGATCGTGTGATCGCGACGATGGACGCCGATTGGCGACCAGCCTTCCGCACCGCGATCATGCCCGAGTACAAGGCGGCACGCGTCAAGGACGAGGAATCCGGCACGGAGATCCCACCCGAACTGGCCGTGCAGCTGCCGATCATGAACCGCGTCCTCACGGCCGCAGGAATCCCCATCGCCGAGGTGGCCGGAACCGAAGCCGATGATGTCATCGCCACGATGGCCGCCCAGTCGACGAGCCCGGTGGTCATCGTCTCACCCGATCGCGATCTGCTGGCTCTGCTCGATTCGTCCGCCGAGGTCAGCGTTCTGCGTCCCCGTAAGGGCGGCGAGTGGGAGGCCCTCACGCAGGCCGACCTGCCGACGGCCTACGGAGTGCCCGACGGCACCCGCTACCGTGAGCTCGCAGCTCTGCGCGGCGACCCGTCCGACGGGCTGCCCGGAGCCCCCGGCATCGGAGAGAAGACGGCCGCGACCCTGTTGGAGAACTTCGGTTCCCTCGAAACGATCGTCAAGGCGGCCAAGGCCGGTGTGAAGACCGGTGGGCTCAGCCCCAAGCGTGCCGCAACGATCATCGAGGTCGAAGAGACCCTGTACAAGACTCTCGAGGTCATGCGCTGCCTCACCGACGTCGACCACGGCATCGATCTCGACAGCATCCCGAACACGTTTGACCGCACCGCAGTCGATGATGCCGCCGAAGGGCAGAACATCCGCCGCTCCGTCGACAACCTCACCAGTGCACTGGAATCCGTGTCGGGCACAGCCGCGCGCCGGCGGCACACAACGGCGCACAGGGACTCACGACGGCGCCGCGGCTGTCGAACGAGTCCGCCGAGTCGGCTCCGCGGTCTGCAGCGACCGGTTCGTGGACACAGTCACGGCTCGTCGGCTTCGACCTCGAGACCACCGGAGTCGAACCGGCCACGGCCCGCATCGTCACCGCGGCCTTCGTCGAATCGGCTACCCAGGTGCGCACGTGGCTGGCCGATCCGGGCATCGAGATCCCCGAATCGGCGCGCGCTGTCCACGGCATCACCACCGAATTCGCCCAGGCCAACGGTGCGACAGCCGCCCAGGTCGTTGCCGAACTGTGCGCGGAATTCGCCGCGCTCAGAGAAGAAGGCGCCGTCGTCGTCGGACACAATGTCGTCTACGACCTCAGCGTGATGTCCGCCGAAGTGGCCCGCCATCGCCCGGACATCGACTTCCCGTCGATCATCCCGACGATCATCGACACCTTCGTCGTCGACAAACACATCGATGCGTACCGCAAGGGCAAGCGGACGCTCATCGAGACGGCGAAGACCTACCGCATCGAACTCCTCGACGCCCATGATGCCGCCGCTGATGCCTTGGCCGCTCTGGACATTTCCCGAGCATTGGCCGAAAAGTCCACGGAAATCTCTGCGATGAGCAACGATGAGATCATGGCCGCGCAGGCCGGTTGGAGACGCTCACAGGCGGCAGGACTGCAGGCCTGGCTGCGGAAGAAGGGCAACGCCGAAGCCGTCGTCGACGGTTCGTGGCCGATGTCCTGAACGCTAGACTCGACACCGACGTACAAACGACGAAGGACGACAATGGGATTCTTTTCTCGCCTGCTCAACCGACCCGGCTCTCATGCGGAGAAGACGACAGGTTGGTTCGAGCGCGCCGTCGACGATCTGGACGCGGCCGGGCGCGAATTCTCGAAACTCAGCGATGCCGAACTCACGGAGGCCGCCGGTGAGGTCTTCGCTTCGGGCACCCAGCAGCAGACGCTCATCCGCTATTGCGCTCTGGCGCGAGAAGCCGGTGAGCGGGTCCTGGACGAACGAGCCTATGACACACAGCTGCGCGGACTCGTCGGACTCCTGCAGGGCAGCATCGTGCAGATGGCCACCGGTGAGGGCAAGACTCTCGTCGGTGCCCTGGCCGCAGCCGGCTATGCGCTGCAGGGACGGCGCGTGCACGTCGTCAGCGTCAATGACTACCTTGCCGTCCGCGACCGCAATTGGATGAAGCCGCTGTTCGACCTCCTCGGGGTGAAATCCACTGCGATCTCCGGTACGCAGGACGACGACGAACGCCGTGAGGCCTACCGTGCCGAGGTCGTCTACGCGTCGGTGACCGAGGTCGGATTCGATGTCCTCAGGGACCGGTTCCTCACCGAGGATGCCGATCAGCGGGTCCCCGAACGCGATGTCGTCATCGTCGATGAGGCCGATTCCGTGCTCATCGACGAGGCGCGTGTGCCGTTGGTCCTCGCCGGCTCGGCCAGTGTCCAGGACTCCGACGCCGCGATCGCCGCACTCGTATCCCGGCTCAGCCCGGGCACCGACTACGAGGTCAGCGCCGACCGCCATGCCGTCTCGCTCACCGATGCCGGAGTCGACCGGGTCGAGGAGGAGCTCGACGTCGAACTCTTCGGAGAGGATTCCGAGACGCTCGCCGCCGTCAATCTCGCTCTTCACGCCCGGGCGCTGGTCAAACGCGATGTCGATTACCTCGTCGTCGACGGACGAATCAAACTCATCTCCTCTTCCCGCGGACGCGTCGCCGAACTCCAGCGTTGGCCCGATGGGCTCCAGGCCGCGGTCGAAGCCAAGGAGAGCCTCGACGCCACCGACAGCGGAGAGATCCTCGACCAGATGACCGTCGAAGAGCTCATACACGGCTATGGGACCGTCTGCGGAATGACCGGCACCGCCCTGGCCGTCGGTGACGATCTGCGCGAATTCTACGGACTGGAGATCGTGCCCATCGACACCCACCTGCCCGTGATCCGCATCGACGAACCCGATCGGCTGTTCACCTATCAGGAGTCGAAGGAGCGGGCGATCGTCGAAGAGGTCGCCGACAATCATGCCCGGAATCGTCCCGTGCTCATCGGCACCTCGTCGGTGGCCGAGAGCGAGTCGCTGGCCGAACGGCTGACCGAGCGCGGAATCGACGTTGCCGTGCTCAATGCGAAGGACGATTCCCGGGAGGCCGAGATCATCGCGAAGGCCGGTGCCCCCGGTGCGGTCACGGTGTCGACGCAGATGGCCGGACGCGGCACCGATATCCGTCTGGCCGACGATGATGTCGCCGATGCCGGAGGCCTCCTCGTCATCGGCGCCGGTCGCTATCCTTCGTCACGACTTGATGACCAGCTGCGAGGTCGCGCGGGTCGTCAGGGTGATCCCGGCACGTCCGTGTTCTTCACCAGCCTCGAGGATGAGCTGCTCACCAGAGTTCCCGAGATCCAACGTTTCGTCTCCGAAGGAGATGAGACCGGACTCATCGAATCCAAGCGTGCACTCGGCCTCGTCGAACACGCTCAGCGCATCGCCGAGGGGCAGAACACCGCATTGCATCGTGACACCTGGCGTTTCAATGAGCTCATGGCCAAACAGCGCGACCTCGTCCTCGAACGCCGTGCCGAGATCCGCAAGGACGACGAGCCGGTCGACCAGCTGCGAGAGGAGCTCGGCGACCGTGCCGATGAGATCGTGCAGGAGCATTCGGAAGAACTGCTGGACTCGGTACTCCGCGAAGTCATGCTCTTCCACCTCGACGCGCGCTGGGTCGACCATCTCGCCTTCCTCAACGATCTGCGCGAGGGCATCCACCTGCGCACCTTCGCCAGGGAGAAGCCGCACGAGGCGTTCAACACCGAATCCATCCGCGTCTTCTCATCGTTCTGGTCCGATGTCATCGACGATTCGAAGGCGACGATCGAGGAAGCGACGATCACCGATGAGGGCATCGACCTCGAGTCGCACGGACTCAAGCGTCCATCGTCGACGTGGACCTATCTGACGACGGAGAATGCGTTCGGCTCCGATATCGAGAACATCGTCAAGAAGGCCCGCCGCTGAGACGTCGCCGGTCAGGAGTCGGCGACGACTCCGCGCCGAATGGCTTCGATCGAGCGTCGCACGCGGACTGCGGTCTCCGGGTCGATGACCTCGGCGACCTGGCCGAGCAGGTCGAGGCTCTGCTTGGCCCACCTGACGAAGTCTCCGGCGGCGATATCGCTTCCCCGCAGAGACTCCGACAGCGTTTTGCCCTCGGTCCACCGGTACATCGGTCTGATCAGCCCTCGGTCCGGTTCGTCGGTCGTATTGAGCGCATGCTGTTCCTCGAGGTGGAAGAGGCGCCGCCAGATCGTCTCGGACTCATCGCAGACGGCCTTGAGGTCGGCGCTCGGCGCCCGGTGCGCGGTCAGGGTGTCCCTGCGGGACTGGAAGACGAAGATCGAAGCGAAGGCCGCGAGCTCCGGCTCATTGAGTCGGTCCCACAGTCCGGCGCGGATCGTCAGCGCCACCAGCAGATCGCGTTCTCCGTAGATCCGACGCAGCATCGTCGAATGCTCGGGGTCGAAACCGAGACCGCGCAGGACATCCTGAACTCGTTCGAAGACGAGAGCGATCGAGGTGGTGCGACCTTCGATACGGGCGATGAGAGAGTCGTTCTCTCGGATGAGTTTGTCCGCCCGGTTGGCCCAGCGGGCGTGGAGCTCCCGGTCCGGGCAGTCGTGGCAGGGGTGTGCCCGCATCTGCGCCTGGAGTTCGGCCACAGTGGTGCTCTCACCCTGATGCTGTCTCTTCGATTCCCAGTGGGCCTCGGCATCGACCCTGCCGTCGTGAACGGCGGCTTCGAGGATGGACAGCAGCTGCCTGCGATCACCTGCCTGCCGGTGGTTGAACTTCTTCGGCACTCGGACTCGCCCCTGAGCGGCAACGGGCTCGGTCACCTCGTGCGGGCGCAGGTGCCACACTTTGCCCTGCTCGGTGAGGACTGTGGGGAGCCTGGAGACACCGTCCTTGTTGCTCATCGGGGCGATGATGACCGCGCGACCGCCGACGCGTTTGGCCGGCATCGTCACCACATCGCCGATCTTGAGCGCGGTGAGGGATTCGACGATATCGCGCTGTTTGTTCCGCGACTTCGTCCGGGTCTCCCGCTTCTGCGTGTCAGAGATCGCCCGACGCAGTGCGGCGTATTCGGAGAAGTCACCGAGATCGCAGTGCATCGACTTCTCGTACGCCTCGATCGTGGCTTCGTTCTTGCGTACCTTGCGCGCCAGCCCGACGACGGCCTTGTCGGCCTGGAACTGGGCGAACGAGGTCTCGAGCACCTTCGCGGCTTCGTCCGAGCTCATCCGCGACAGCAGATTCGCCGTCATGTTGTAGGTCGGTCCGAACGCCGAGTTGAGTGCGTAGGAGCGGTTCGAAGCCAGCGCGGCCAGTTCGCTGACCTCGATGGTCGGGTGCCACACCACGACCGAATGGCCGATGCGGTCGATTCCGCGGCGACCGGCGCGTCCGGTCAGCTGCGTGTACTCCCCCGGGGTGATCATCACATGCGCTTCGCCGTTGAACTTCACGAGCTTCTCGAGCACGACGGTGCGAGCGGGCATGTTGATGCCCAACGCCAGGGTCTCCGTGGCGAAGACGACCTTGATGATTCCCTGCGAGAACAGCTCTTCGACGAGCTGTTTGAACTGCGGAATCATCCCCGCGTGGTGCGCGGCGACTCCGAGCAGCAATCCCTCGCGAAAGGTGTGATAGCCGAGGATGCTGAGGTCTTCGTCGGCGAGTTCATCGCGCAGCGATTCCAGTGCCGCGTTGACGATCGTCTTCTCTTCCCGAGAGTTCAGGTCGGTGCCTGTGCTCAGGTACTGTTCGACGGCTTCGTCGCAGCCGTTGCGGGAGAAGATGAACATGATCGCAGGCAGCATCGCCGCCTCGGCGAGGGACGCCACGACCTGGGTGCGACTGGGCCGGCGGAACCGTGCTCGGGTGGCCCGTGCGCGCTTCGAGCGCGGTCCTCCGTGCGTGCGCGTGGCATGGTTGAGGGCCGGATCGATGCGGTCGGAATCGCTGTGCGTGAACAGGTCGTACATCCGGTGGCCGACCAGGACGTGGTTGACCAGCGGCACCGGCCGGTGGCTCGTCGACACGATCGTCGTCGGTCCTCGGACCTCACGCAGCCAGGCCCCGAATTCCTCGACGTTGGACACCGTCGCCGACAGCGACACCATCTGCACTCGGTCCGGCAGGTGGATGATGACCTCTTCCCAGACCGGGCCGCGGAACCGGTCGGCGAGGTAGTGGACTTCGTCGAGGACGACGAAGCCGAGGTCTGACAGTCCCGCCACGTCGTTGTAGAGCATATTGCGCAGCACTTCGGTGGTCATGACGATGATCGGCGCATCACGTCGGATCGATGTGTCACCGGTGAGGAGCCCGACGTTCTCGGCCCCATGGACCTCGGCCAAGTCGTTGAACTTCTGGTTGCTCAGCGCCTTGATCGGGGTGGTGTAGAAGACCCGTTTGCCCTCACCGCGTGCCAGCTCCACGGCAAATTCCGCGATGAGCGTCTTGCCTGCTCCGGTCGGCGCCGTGACCAGCACGTCCTCGCCCTGCTGCAGATGGCTGCAGGCCTCGACCTGGAAGTCGTCGAGGGCGAACTCGGTGCGTTCCATGAACTGTCCCAAGGGAGTGCGGGCGAACTCCGCACGGGCCTTGAAGTCGGCATAGGCGGCAGAGGGACTCAATGGTTCCTCCGGAGGAGTGTCGGTCGAAAGCGGTGTGGGATCAGTCATTCTTCTCTTCGTCGGTCAGTTCGTCCTCGTCGACCCACAGGCCCTGTGCGATGAGGCGCTTCTTGCGCCGGCGATCATTGAAGAGGCAGATCACCCATGCCAGGCAGAACAGGGTCATCATGGGGATGACGAGGAAGAACATGGACATTGCGTCCGGAGTCGGGGTGGCGATCGCGGCGAACAGGAACACGATCATGACGATGATGCGCCACGACTTCTTGATCCTCTCCGCCGACAGGATCCCGAGCATGTTGAGTCCCACCATGAGCACCGGCAGGACGAAGGCGAGTCCGAAGACCACAATGATGATCATCACGAAGCTCAGGTAGTCCTGTGCCGGGATGATGTTCGTGCCGCCCTCGGGAGTGAACGAGGTCAGTGCCTTCACCGCATTGGGCAATGCGAAGAACGCCATCGTCGACCCTGCCAGGAACAGCGGGATGGCCGCGCCGAGGAAGCCCAGCGAGTACAGCTTCTCCTTGCGCTTCAGGCCCGGGACGATGAAGGCCCAGACCTCGTAGAGCCAGATCGGGCAGGAGAGGAAGAGACCGATGAAGAACGAGAGTTTGATCTTCAGGTCGAAGGGCGAGGCGACTCCGGCGAAGTTGATCTCGGCCATCCGTCCACCGTTGTCGCGGATGGTGCGGATCGGCTCTTGGAGGATGTCGAGGACGGGGTCGTAGAGGAACCAGCCGGCTACCGCACCCAGGGCGATGGCGATGGCGGCGATGATGACGCGGTTGCGCAACTCGACGAGGTGCCCGACGACGGGCATCTTCTTCTCAGGATTGTTCTTCCGTGATCGAGAGGGCTTCCGCTGACTGTTCTCTTTCACTTCTCGTGAGACTGCGGGTCCTGCTTCTCTCGCCGCGATTCCTCGGTTCCGGTGGTCTCACCGGCGCCCGGGGTGGAATCGGTCGAGGAGTTCTTGTTGAGCGCTCCCGGCTCGGTGGTCTTGCCGGATTCGTCTTCGTCGTCGCGCAGGTCCTTGACTTCGGACTTGAAGATCTTCATCGACTGTCCCAGGCTTCGGGCCAGCTGCGGCAGTTTGGGCGCGCCGAAGATGATCACGATGATGAGGATCACGATCGCGATCTGCACGAAACTTGGTTTCATGGGGAGCTCCTTGGATTGTTGATTCTGTGGACGATTCTACGCGCTGCGGCTGTGCCTTTCATCCACGTCCGGACGCGGTCTTCTTCTCAACCGAGCCTGCGCAGGGCGGCCGCGACCGCCTCGGTGTCGTCGATCTCGGTGATCACATCGGCATGACAGAGCAGGAAGCGGCTGAGCCACTCCACCGAATGCACGAGCAGGCGGATGCGTAGGCTCGTGTCCCCGCTGTCGAGGTATTCCCGATTCGTCACGTCGAGTTCATCTGCCAGCCATGCTCCCCCGGCCGCGAGACCGAGGGTGACCTCGTATGAGGTCGTCGTGGCAACGCTGACCGACATCGGCGGATGCACCGCCGGTTCCCAGGACCGGATGCGGCCCAGGGCGAAGCGACGCGGAGCTCCGGCCGAGTAGCACCAGGCATCAACGTACCAGTCCGCGCCCGGGACCAAGCGGGTCGGGGCGATGGTCCGCGTCGTGAGTTCGTCGCGGGAGCCCACGTAGTAGTCGATGCGCAGGGCGGCGCCGTCCTCGACCGCCTGTCGCAGGGCGCTCAGGAGGTCCTCGTCGGCGTCGATGGGGCTGACGTCGACGGCTGTGCGCAGGTTCTCGCCTGCCGCCGCTCGCAGTTTGGTCGCGGCGGTGGCCACTGCTTCCGAATCGAGTCCGGGCAGGGACGAGAGCATATCGAGCGCGAGGACGAGGACACCGGCTTCCTCGGCGCTGAGCCGCACGGGCACGGAGACCTCTTCGGCGTTGGAGATGAAGATCTGCCCGCCTTCCCACGAGGCATCGATGAGGTCATCGGGCATGTGTCCGGGTCGACCGGTGACGAAGAGCAGCTGCAGATCGTCGATGAGGGTGTCGGAGTCGATGCCGAAGTAGGCGGCGGTCTCTTCGAGGTCCGCACCTGGGTGGGCATCGAGGTAGGGAACAAGGCTGAGCAGCCGGGTGAGGCGTTCACGCGCTGAGGACACTGGCGCCTCCCAGGCGGTTGAGGGATTCGCGAATCGTTTCGCGTCTGCGGTCGACGGCACGCACGAGCTCAGGCGGGTCGACCACGTCGACGGCGTCTCCGAAGCCGACGATCTCGGCGGCGAAGGTGTCGACGTCGGAATAGCCGATGATCACATCGTCTCCGTCGGTGCGGATCTGACGGCGCCGCAGCGGATCGGCCCGGTGGGCGCGGATGTGCAGCGTCGCCTCGGCGACGACGGCCATCTCCGAACTCGACTGCAGCGCCAGCTGCGGGGAGAAGTCCGCGGGGATCTCATAGTCCCCGGGCTCGCGGCCGCTGAGCTTCGCGATCCCGCCTTCGACACGGGAGAGCCGGAAGGTGCGCCGCGCCTGCCGATCGAGGTCGAAGCCGAAGAGGTAGACACGGTCACCGCGACTGAGCAGGGCATAGGGTTCGAGCCGCACCTTCCGCACGCTCTGACCGGGCTTGTGATAGCGGAAGCCGACGGCTTCGCGGGCGTTGATGTGGTGGAGCGCGGTGGCGAAGTTCGCACTCGCCAGCCTGTGTGCCGCGGTGCCCGGGTCGACGCTTCCCGGTGCGGCGGCGGACTGGTCGAGATCGATGCCGAGAGCACGCAGCTTCGTCAGCGCCTGGGCCGAAGACTCCCCGAGTTCGGTCTCCGACCAGAATGCGGCGGCCACGGTCACGGCAGCCACCTCGGCGGGGGTGAGCTCGACGTCACCCATGGCGTAGTCGGCGGTGGAGATCCGGTAGCCGGTCTCCCCCACGTCACCGTAGGCATCGTGTTCGGCGCGGGTCGCAATGGTGATGCCCATATGCCGCAGCAGGTCCTTGTCACGGGAGAACTTGCGGTCGAAGGCGACCTCGTCGAGCCCGGAATAGCCATCGATGGCGCTCATCAGCGTCTTTCGCGACACCCAGCCGCGGGATGCGCGCAGGGCGATCAGCAGATTCATCAGACGCTCGGTCTGCTGTCTCTGTCTGCTGGTGCGGGGTGTTTTCACGATTCCACCGTAACCTAGGCCGGGCGATAGTCTTGGGACCATGATTCATTGGCGCAAAGGAATCGTCACAGCGATTCGCTCCACCCGGCCAGGATACACAGAGGTCGACGTCGAACTGGACGAGGCCGTGCCGGGCACCGATGTGAGATCCATCCGGGCGGTCGCCTACACCGATGCCGTCGGGCAGCCGCGCACCCAGGACACCGTCATCGTCAATGTCTCGGCTCTGGCCAAGCGACTGGGCACCGGAGGCTTCGGTCTCATCATCGCCCTGCCCGATGCGCTGCCGGCCGACCCGCCGGACGGTCCCGGTCATCTGGTCAAGGACCGCTACTCCCCTCTGCAGACGATGGTCCTCGGCGTCGACGATCAGGAATCGCAGCATCATTCCACCCTCGCCGAGGCGGAGCACCTCGAGAACATGCCTGTGGTCGTGGCCGATCTGCATTCGGCTCTGCCCGCGGTGATCGCCGGGATCCGGAGCGTCGACCCCTCACTGTCGGTGGCGTATGTTCTCAGCGACGGTGCAGCTCTGCCGGCCCCGTTCTCCCAAGCCGTCGCCGGGCTCAAGGACGCTGCCTGGCTGGCCGGCGTGATCAGCACCGGCCAGGCCTGGGGCGGAGATCTTGAGGCGGTGACCATCCACACGGGACTGCTCGCCGCCAAGCACGTGATGGGCGCCGATATCACGATCGTCGCTCAGGGCCCAGGGAATCTGGGCACCGGCACGAAGTACGGCTATTCGGGCCTGGTCACCGGAGAGCATCTCAATGCTGCGGCCCTGCTCGGCGGACATCCGGTGGGTCTGCTGCGGATGTCGAACGCGGACGCCCGGGGCCGCCATTTCGGCATCTCCCATCATTCGCTGACGCCGCTGAGTGAGATCGCCCGACCGGGGACGACCGTGCCGGTGCCCGATTTCTCCACCCTCACCGAGGCGGAACGGGCAGAGATGGATCCGGACCCCGATGTTGTGGCCGAGACCGTTGCCGAGCAGCTGCCTCGACTGCAGATGCATGATCTCGTCGATGTCGATCTCACCGGACTGTGGGATGCGCTGCGCGCCTCACCGGTGCGTCTGTCGACGATGGGCAGGAAGCTGCCCGCCGATGCGGCATCGTTCCTCGCGGCAGCCGCCGCGGGACGCTGTGCCGCCGAGCTCGTCCGCAGCTGAGGGCCTGTCCCTCAGAAAAGACAGCTGTGGCCGGGTTCCGAAGAACCCGGCCACAGCTGTTTCAGTCAGAATCAGCGGGTGCCGATATCAGCGCACGTTCTCGAGGTCGCACACGAAGATCAGCGATTCACCCGGCTGGATGACTCCGCCGGCGCCCTGGTCGCCGTACGCCAGGTGCGGCGGGATCTGCAGGGTGCGGCGTCCGCCGACCTTCATGCCCTGGATGCCCTGGTCCCAACCGGAGATGACCATTCCGGATCCGAGGCGGAACTCCAGCGGGGTGCCGCGGTTGTACGAGGCATCGAACTCTTCGCCCGTGGAATGGGCGACTCCGACGTAGTGCACGCTCACGGTGTCGCCGGGTCCCGCCTCGGCGCCGGTGCCGACGACATCATCGGTGATGATGAGCTCGGTCGGGGCGTCGCCGCCGGGGAAATCGACTTCGGGCTTCTGCTTGCTCATGTGTTCCTCCTGGTGTCGGTTCTCTTGAGTTGTCGTTCGGGACAGACCAGTCAGTCACGGCCTGACCGGTCTCTCAGCCCTGGGCCGAGAGGATGTCGACGACGAAGATCAGGGTCGCATCACCCGGGATGGACGGTTCGCTGCCCTGTTTGCCGTACCCCTTGTCCGGGGGGACGACGAGGACGACCTGGTCGCCGACCTTCTTGCCGACGAGCCCCTCGTTCCAGCCGTCGATGACCTGAGCCTCGCCGACCGGGGCGACGACGAAGGGCTGTCCGTCCTTCTTCCAGTTCGAGTCGAAGGTCTTCGACGTGTCGTCCCACAGCCAGCCGGAGTACTTCACGGCAACACTCTGGCCCTTCTTGACCTCGTCGCCTTCGCCTTCGATCGTCGTGTAGGTCTCGAGCTCGGTCGGCTTCTTGCCCTTCGGCTTCGAGATCGACGGGGCACCGTCGTCGCCCCATTTCACGGTGACGGGATTGTCAGACTGGTCGGCCTTCTTGCCCTCGGCGCGGGTCAGCGGCTTCTTCGTGTCCTCGACGTCGATGACGTAGACGAGCGTCTGCGAGGCTTGACCCTGCTCGGCGCTGCCGTTGAGCGTCATCATCACGCGTGATCCGACCGTGACGTCGATGAGTGCGTTGTACAGATCTTCGGAGATCTGGGACTTGTCCATGGGGAATCCGGCGGCGGAATCCGAGTCGTAGCTGGATTCGACGGTCTTGCCGGTCGTTCCGGAGACCAGCGTCATCTGTGCCGTGACCTGCTCGCCGTCGGCGATCTTGTCGCCGGTGCCCTCCTTGAGCACCTTCTTCTCGGTCTTGTCCATGACCAGCGGGGCCTCGAAGCTGACCTCGGGCTTCTTCCCGACCTTGCCGTCGACGGTGATGTCGTCGAGGCTGGTCGACTTCGCGTCCTGAGCGGCGACCGAGGGCGGAGGTGTGGTCGAGTCCTCTGACTCATCACCCTGCCCGCAGGCCGAGAGCAGCAGCAGACCCGCCGCGATGGCGCTGAGCACTTTGGTGCGCACTGGTTTCCTTTCGTCACGCCGAGGCCGCGCCCGGGTAGGGGCTCGACCGGATCACAGGGCGATCTTACAGGCCCGCGATGAGTGTTTCCGCCTGCGGGTGAGTCGTGGCGAACGGGTCCTTGAGTGCGACCGCGCGACCGGATTCGTCGTTGAGGCGCAGATGCACCCAGTCGACGGTGTAGTCCCGACGGGCCGCATGAGCCGCCCGCACGAACTCACCGCGGATCGCCGCCCGTGTGCTCTCGGGCGGGACGTCCTTCGCGCGCTCGGCCGCCTCGGCGGGGACGAGGCTCTTCGCCATCCCGGCGGCTTCCAGCTTGGGGAACAGCCCCGTTGCGGGGGTGATGTCGTGGAAGGCGATGTCGAGGCGGTGGATCCGCGCATCGGCGATATCGGTGATTCCGCGCTGCATGGACCGTTCGATGAGGGTGCGTTTCATCACCCAGTCGATCTCCGTGTCCACGGTTGAGAAGTCCTGCGATTCGACCGCGGTGAGCATCCGCGTCCACAGGTCGATGACGTAGTGGGCGAGATCATCATCGCCGAGGCTGTGCTCCCCCGATTCCACGATCCGCTGAGCCCGATCCCGGTAGTCCGACAGCAGTCCCAGCGGAGTCGTGGTGGTCCCGTCGGTGCGTTCGAGCACGACCCGTCCCGTGAGATCTCGGGCGACGAGCCGGATATCGCGCACCGGGTGGCGCAGTCCGTTCTCCGGGATCCGCGCACCCTGTTCGATGAGGTCGAGCATGAGCACCGCGGACCCGATCTTGAGCGCCGAGGTGGCCGTCGACATCGAGGAATCACCGACGATGACGTGCAGCCGCCGGTACTTCTCCGCATCCGCATGCGGTTCGTCGCGGGCATTGATGATCGGACGCGACCGCGTCGTCGCCGAGGACAGTCCCTCCCACATGACATCCGAACGCGCGGAGAGACCGAACATCATCTCCGTCCGGTCGGATTCCTCGTCCGGGGTGAACGCCGACCGGCGCGGGATCACGGCTCCCGCCCCGACGAGCAGCTGCCGGGAGACGAGGAACGGCAGCAGCACCGTCGTCAGCCGATTGAAGTCGAGGGTGCGGCGAATGAGGAAGTTCTCGTGGGACCCATAGGAGTTTCCGGCCGCGTCCGTGTTGTTCTTGACCATGTGCACGCGTCCGCCGATGCCGTCGGCTTCGAGCGCGGCCTGAGCCTTGTCCAGCAGGTCGATCATCAGGCCCTCGCCGGCCCGGTCCTGGGCGAGCAGGTCGCCGAGGTCGTCACATTCGGCGGTCGCGTACTCCGGATGGGATCCGACGTCGAGGTAGAGGCGCGAGCCGTTGGGCAGGAACACGTTCGACGACCGGCCCCATTCGACGACGGGGCGGAAGAGGTAGCGGGCGATCTCCTCGGGGCCGATGCGCCGGCCGTCGGGATCGGCGGTGTGGGCGAGTCCGTATTCGGTTTCGAGCCCGTAGATGCGTGCCATTCAGTCCTCCCGCAGTTCGCTCATCGCCGCATCGTCGAGGCGGCGGAACGTCCGCTGCTTCGACGTCGTGCGATCGAGGACGGCGGCCTCGAGTGCGTCGGTGGCCAGCGTCGCCTGGGTTGCGGCGGCCAAAGCGGCGACACCGTGGTTGAACACTTCGCGCAGACTCATCTGCGAGCTGCGCACCCCTGCCAGAGATGCCGTGATCGCATCGGCCTGACCGCCGATGGCCACATGTTCGGTCTCGTCGATGACGGAGCCGTCGTAGCTGAGCCTGTAGAGCTGGTCGGTCTCCGGTGTGAGTCCGAGTTCGGCGACGACGAGTTCGACCTCGAAGGGCTTGGATTCGGTCGTGAAGACTCCTGCCAGCGTCTGCGCGTACGCGTTGGTCAGTCCGCGAGCGGTGACGTCGGTGCGGTCATAGGAGTATCCGCGCAGATCGGCATAGCGGACTCCGGCCTGGCGGAGGGTCTCGAATTCGTTGTACTTGCCGACGGCGGCGAAGCCGATCCGGTCGTAGATCTCAGCGATCTTGTGCAGCGTCGGTGACGGGTTCTCCGCCAGCAGCAGGATTCCGACGTCGAAGCGCATGACGACCACGGAGCGGCCGCGGGCGATGCCCTTGCGGGCGAAGTCCGCCCGATCCTTCATCAGCTGTTCGGGCGAGACGTAGAACGGTGCCTGACTCATCGACGATCCTTTCGCGGAAACGGTGCCGCACTCATCACCGGGCGGTGGCCGTGCGGCGGGCGACGACCTCGGTGGCGGTGTCCAAGACGGTGGCGGAATCGACTTCGGTGACCCCGTTGTCGAGGTCGACGGTGAAGATCGTCGGAGCGATCTGCCGGACGAAATCCGGTCCGCCCGTCGCCGAGTCGTCGTCGGACGCGTCGAAGAGAGCCTCGACGGCCACGGAGATCGCCTGCTCCTGGTCGAGATCGGCCCGCCACAGCTTCTTCACTGCCCCGCGGGCGAAGCCGGAACCGGAGCCGATGGAATGGAACCGGTGCTCTTCGTACTTTCCGCCGGTGACGTCGAAGCTGAAGATCTGGCCCTGGGGTCGCGATTCGTCGACACCGGCGAACAGCGGGACGACGGTCAGTCCCCGCATCGCCAGGCCGAGGTTTCCGCGCAGCATCGCCGCGAGTCGGTTGGCTTTGCCGTTGAGCGACAGGCGGGCGCCTTCGATCTTCTCGTAGTGTTCGAGTTCGAGTTGGAAAAGCCGGATGAGATCGAGGGCGACACCGGCAGTGCCGGCGATGCCGATGACGGAGTAATCATCGGCGGCTTTGACCTTCTCCATCGAATGCGAGGCGATGAGGTTGCCGATCGTCGCCCTCCGGTCACCGGCCATGAGGATTCCGCTGGCCGTGCGGAAGCAGATGATCGTCGTGCCCTCCGGGGACTGTTCGGCCAGATCCCGGGCACCGGGGTGCGGCAGCGCTTCGGGGGCGAGGGAACGGGCGAGTTCGACGAACGAGTTGCTCGTCGAACTCAAGAATGCAGGAGGGAATCCTGCCATCTCATTGGCCGCCCTTCTGCACGAAGTTCTTGACGAATTCCTCCGCGTTCGATTCGAGCACGCCGTCGATCTCGTCGAGGATGGAATCGACGTTCTGAGTGTTGATCTGTCCCTGCACGGCCTCCGGCGGATCGACGGGGGCGTCTCCCCCACCGGTCGATTTGTCTCTCTGGACCTGTTCCTGCGAGCTCATCTCACACTCCTTCAGTCGTTCTTCACGCTCAGTCTATCCACTCCGAGTGCCTTGAGCAGGCCCTCGGCGGTCTCGATTCCCTCGACTCGTTCGGCGAGCAGTTCGCGAGTGCCCTTGAGCGGTTCGTGCATGGGCAGGCGCACCACTCCGAAGGCTCCCGCATTGAGTACGAGGGAATCCCAGCTGGCGGCCACCAGATCCTCGCCGAGGCGGCTGACCGCCACGGAGCGCAGGAACGCCCGGGTCCCGTCGGGGGCGTTGGTCACGGCGGCTTCGACCTCGGCGTCGGTGGTCATCCGGCGGATGCGTCCGGCTCGTTCGAGCTTGTGGAAGAGCCCCTTCTCCGGGCGCACATCGTGGTATTGGACGTCGATGAGGGCGAGCTTCGGGTGGTCCCAGTCGATGTCCTCCCGTGTTCGGTAGCTCTCGAGCAGCACCCACTTGGCGACCCAGTCGATGGAGTCGGCGAGAGTCTTCGGGTCGGTCGAGAGTCCGTCGAGGAACCGGCGCCATTCGGCGAGCACCTCGGTGGTCGCGGCGTCGTCGTGATCCGCGTGTTCGATGCAGGCGGAATAGAAGCGCTCTTGGATCTCCAATGCCGTGAGCGTCGTTCCGTCGCTCAGCGGCAGCCGCGCGGTCAGGCCGAGGTCGTGGCTGACATCCCACAGCGACTGCAGAGAGTCGGCGAGTTCGATCCGCGGTGCCAGTCCGGCTTCGATGAGTCCGAGGACGAGGGATGTCGCGCCGAAGCGGACGAACGTTGCGGGCTCCGCGAGGGTGGCGTCGCCGATGATCACGTGCAGCCGACGGTACTTCGCGGGGTCGGCGTGCGGTTCGTCACGGGTGTTGACGATGGGACGGCGCAGGGTCGTCTCGAGGCCCACTTCGGCTTCGAAGAAGTCCGCTCGAGACGAGATCTGGAAGCCTTTGCCCTCTCCTTCACGACCGATGCCGACCCGTCCCGATCCGCACAGGATCTGGCGGGTGACGAAGAACGGGATGAGTCCTGCCACGATGTCCTCGAAATCCGTGGACCTGTCGACGAGATAGTTCTCATGGGTGCCGTAGGAGGCTCCCTTGGAGTCCGTGTTGTTCTTGTACAGATTGACCGGTTCCGCGCTCTTCTCAAGCGTCCGCACCGATTCCAGGGCCACGAGGTCGCCGGCCCGGTCGAAGGTGACGATATCGCGCGGAGTGAGCACCTCCGGGGAGGAGTATTCGGGGTGGGCGTGGTCAACGTAGTACCGAGCGCCGTTCTCCGTGACGACATTGGCCAGATACTGGGCTTCGACGTCGTCCTGAGGGATATGGGTCAGTTGCGAGGCGTCGGCATCGGCGATGTTCATGAAGAAGCCCCGGGCGTCGGCCAGCGGGGACTCGGTGGCGAAGTCCCAGAAGTTCTGCGACGACTTCAGCCCGCGAGGACCGGCATAGGCGTCGACGACCCGGGCCGAGTCCCGCATCGGGTTCGCTCGCGGGTTGCCCGGCTGGCTGAGGCCGAACTCCGTCTCGGCTCCCATGACGCGCCTGACTCTGAGCATCTGCTTCTCCTCCAAGGTCTAGACTCGGGGACGTGGCAACGAAGAAATCTCATCTCCCCATCGCACTGATCGTCGACCTCATCCTCGTGGTTCTGTTCACGATCGTCGGTCATTACACACATTCTCACAATTTCGATCCGCAGGGGCTGATGACCACAGCGTGGCCGTTCGTCGCGGCCCTCGTCATCGCGTGGCTGCTCACTGCCGTCTGGGATCGACCGATCGCTCCCCTGGCCACGGGCACCGGCGTCTGGGCGATCACCGTCCTCGGCGGACTCGTCCTGCGCGGAATCGCCGGCCAGGGCGAGGATCCGGGCAATGTCGCCGTGAGCTTCATGATCGTGGCGACCTCGCTCAATCTCATCACCCTCGTCGGCTGGCGTCTCATCGCCACCGCCGTCTCCGGCGGTTCGGGCCGCCGCAGACGCAGCCGCTGAACGCCCTTCGCCTCGTTGCGAGGCCTACCCGCGGACATCCGCACACGAAGAGCCCGCCGTGGCCGTCAGCTGACGGCCACGGCGGGCTCTTCGCTCTTCCCGGGTTCGGGACGGCTCAGACGAGGTCGGAGTTCGGTCGCACCTCGGCGATCTCGGTCTCGTACGGCACGGTCGGGGCTCCCCTGGTCGTGTCGAGGTGCATCATCCGCAGATGTGTGACGCGTTCGCCCTTGCGGCCGGAGATCCGCGCCCATTCGTCGGGGTTCGTCGTGTTCGGCAGATCCTCGTGTTCGCTGAACTCCTCGGCGATCGCATCCTCGAAATGTCCGGGACGCAGACCGCGTTCGCCGGTGTCGAGCAGCGATTTGATCGCCGCCTTCTTCGCGCGGTCGACGATGTTGTGGATCATCGCTCCGGAGGCGAAAGCGGAGAAGTGGAGGACTTCCTTCGAACCGTCGGCATAGCTGACCTCGACGAATTCGTTCTCCGGGGTCTCTGCGAACATCCGTTCGACACAGCTGTCGATGAGTGCGGCGACCGCCTCGGCGGGGGTGTCATGACCGGCGAGCACGCTCGAGTGCAGGGGCAGCTCCGCGGTCAGGTACTTCTCGAAGATGTCCCGGGCGGCCTCGGCGTCTGGGCGTTCAATGCGGATCTTCACATCGAGTCGGCCGGGCCTCAGGATCGCGGGGTCGATGAGGTCCTCACGGTTCGACGCACCGATGACGATGACGTTGTCGAGCTGTTCGACGCCGTCGATCTCGGTGAGCAGCTGCGGCACGATCGTCGTCTCGACGTCCGATGATTTTCCGGTTCCGCGGGTGCGGAACAGGGATTCCATCTCGTCGAAGAACACCACGACGGGAAAACCGGCCGAGGCCTTCTCGCGTGCTCGGGCGAAGATCAGGCGCAGCTGACGCTCCGTCTCTCCGACGTATTTGTCCAGCAGCTCCGGGCCTTTGATGTTGAGGAAGTAGGTCTTGCTCGTGCGGACCTTGCCCGTGCGATCGGCCAGGGAGTTCGCCACGGCCTTGGCGATGAGCGTCTTTCCGCAGCCGGGAGGTCCGTAGAGCAGGATTCCCTTCGGTGGTTTGAGTCCGTGCTCGGTGTAGAGCTCGGGATGCTCGAAGGGCAGCTCGACGGCATCCTTGATCTGTTCGATCTGGTCGGCCAGTCCGCCGATGTCGGAGTAGGTGATGTCGGGGACCTCTTCGAGCAGCAGCGAGGAGACCTCGGGCTTCTCGACGACCTGCAGTGCGTAATGGGTCCGGGTGTCGACGACGACGGCATCGCCGACGCGCAGTCCTGCGTCGACGAGGCCGGCGGCGAGGGTGAAAACCTGCTCATCGTCGCCGGGAGCTCCGACGAGGATGCGCTGAGAGTCGACGAACTCACGGACGTTGACGACCGATCCCACGGGTGGGAACTCGCCTGTGCCGATGATGACGAGGCCTTCGGACAAGAGCACATCGGCTCCGGCGCGCAACGTCTCGGGTTCGATTTCGGGGGCGACGGCCACGCGCATGCGTCGTCCGCCGACGATGACATCGGCGGTCACGGCGTTCTCGCCGAGGGCGACGAGCGTGCCCCAGTTGTTCGGCGGCTCGGTCAGGCGCCGAGCCTCTTCTTTGATCCGGTTCAGCTCATCACGGGCCGTGCGCAGAGTCTTCGACAGTGCCTCATTGCGTTTGCCCGCCGTGTAGAGCTGCTGGCGCAGAGCAGCGGTGTCCTCGCGCAGCTTCTTCACCTCGGTCGTGGTCTCTGTCATCGATCCTCCTTCGGCCCTGTGCTCGTGCCAGTCGGGCTGTCTGTGACATCTGTGGTCGGCGCGTCGCCGGATCCCTCGGGCGCGTCGCGCAGGCGTCGGCCTGCCTCGCGCATCACCCGGCGCAGCTTCTTCCCATGTGCGGTGCGGGTGCCGATGGCTGCTTCGGTGACTTCGGGTTCAGTCCACGCCGCCACATCCTCAGCGGCGGCGGTGGCTCCCTGTGGGCGTTTCTTCTTCTCCAGCGGGCTCACGCCATCGGCCATTCGGCGGGCCATGATGAGGAACCCGGTGTGGGCGATCATCCGGTGGTCGGGGCGGACGGCGAGTCCGTCGACATGCCAGCCGCGGACCATGGCCTCCATGGACTCGGGTTCGGCGAACTTGCCGGAGGCACGCAGCGCTTCGACGAAGCGGGAGAGCTGCGGAACGGTGGCCACATACGCGATGACGATTCCACCGGGTGTCAGGGCTTCGCTGACCGCGTCGAGCGTATTCCAGGGGGTGAGCATGTCGAGGACGACACGATCGACGCTGCCGGGTCCGAAGGTCTGCGGCAGGGTCTCGGCGAGGTCGCCGACGGTGACCGACCAGTTCTCCGGTTCTCCGTCGAAGAAGTCGGCGATGTTTCCCGCCGCGATCGTCGCGAACTCCTCACGCAGCTCGAACGAATGGACGGATCCCTCCGACCCCACGGCACGCAGCAGCGCCATCGACAGGGCGCCGGATCCGACGCCGGCTTCGACGACGGTCGCGCCGGGGAAGATGTCGCCGAGGGTGACGATGAGTCCCGAGTCCTTCGGGTAGACGACTGCGGCCCCTCGGGGCATGGAGAGCACGAAGTCTTCGTAGCGTGGGCGGAAGACCTGGAAGTCGATTCCCCCGGTGTTCGCGACGATGATTCCCTCTGTGCGCCCGATGATGTCATCGTGGCTGATGAGGCCCTTGTTCGTGTGGAAGTGCTCACCCGGGGCGAGCACGAAGGTGTGCATCCGCCCCTTGGGGTCGGTGAGCTGGACCTTCTCTCCGCGGCTGAGAACGCGCGGGGGCCGGGAATGCAGTGGCTGAGTCATGATGAGTCCACTCTACGCTGGTGAGGATTGCCTCACACAACCGGCTCAGGCCGCGAGCAGTTCGTCGAAGAACTCCTGCAGGTCGATGACTCCGACCAGGGTGTTTCCGTCCATGACCAAGCTGAACTGTGCCTTCGGTCGATGCGTGAGCGATTCGAGCAGGTGCGGGGCGGTGATGTCCTTCGGCACTCCGATCCACCCGGCCAGGGGGCGGGCGACTTCACCGGTGGGAACGGCATCGAGGTTCTCGGCGAGGCGACCGGCTGCGGCGTGCCGGTCGACGAGGCCGTACGGCAGCCCCTTCTGGTCGAGGACGACGATGAGCGTGCGCTCCTTCGCGTTCCCGAGTGTGTTGGCATAGTCGAGGGTGTCGGCCAGGTCGGCGTCCCAGGTGGCAGCGATCGCCGGTTGGATGACTTGGGAGAGGTCGTAGGTCTCCATCTTCCGGGCGCGTTTGGCGTGGGTCGCGGCATCTCCCGCGGAGAACCACAGCATGATCGCAATGAGCGACATCCAGGCCACGGTGAGCGGTTGGGGTCGTTCGCCGGCCAGCAGCGGGGTGATGACCGACCAGCCGATGAAGCCGACGGCGATGATGCGTCCGACCCAGCTGGCCACGATCGTGCCGAGGAACTGGGATCCGGTGATGCGCCACATGATCGCCTGCAGCGCCCAGCCGCCGTCGAGCGGAATGCCCGGCAGCAGGTTGATGGCACCGAGCGCGACGTTGGCGAAGGTGACGGCGATGAGCAGCAGCCACGGCACCGAGGTGGGGCTGGCGGCGCTGAGACACCACCATCCCAGCAGGGCCAGAACGATGTTGACGATGGGGCCGACGATAGAGATGACGAAGCTCGTCATCGCCGCTTTGTCGCGCGGATTGTCCATCTGCGGCTCGAACCGGGTGAACCCGCCCCAGATGTTGAGCTCGATCGCGGCGACCTTCTGCCCGTAGAACTGACCGGCGACGCCGTGAGCGAGTTCGTGGAGGAAGACGGAGGCGAAGAGGAGCACCGCGTAGGCGAAGGCCACGAACCAGGCCCCGATGCCCAGATCCGGTCGGACCTGATTGAGCCACGGGGTGAAGAGGATGGTGATCACGATGGCGGCGAGGAACCACGACCACGCCAGAATCACCGGTGCGCCGAGGACGGTGCCCAAGCGCAGACCCGATGACGCACCGGGGTGGTGGTTTTTCGCGGCCATTGAAGGGGTTCCTCCGGTCGATGTCGTGGTCAGCGGACCACTGGGGGTCGGTAACTCAGCCTAACAGCGACGACGCTCCGACCGCTGGTCGCCACGTCGTGTCCGGGCAGGTCGTTACAGTGGAGTTATGGCCGAGCTCACCAGTCTCTCGCCCTCCCGGGCCAACGACTTCATCCAATGCCCTCTGAAGTTCCGCTTCCGCAGCATCGACAAGCTGCCGGAGCCGCCTTCGCAGGCGGCGTTCCGCGGCACGGTCGTCCATTCGGTGCTCGAGAAGCTCTTCACCGCACCGGCGGCCGAGCGCACGGCCGAACTCGCGCAGACGATGCTCATGCCGGCGTGGGAGGAGCTCGTCGAGAAGGACCCGGACGTCCTCGAGATCTTCGGAGAGGAATCGGAGAAGGAGACGTTCTTCACATCGACGCGTCGGCTCATCGATTCCTACTTCGTCCTCGAGTATCCGGAGCATCTCGAACCGGAGGAGACGGAGAAGTTCGTCCGCACGACCCTCGACAACGGACTCGAGCTGCGCGGGTTCATCGACCGGGTCGATGTCGCCCCCGGCGGCGAGCGGCGTCTGGTCGACTACAAGACGGGCAAGCAGCCGAAGCCGCAGTACGGGCGGGAGGCGAAGTTCCAGATGGGCTTCTACGCTCTCGTCGTCTATCGGCTCTCCGGCGAACTCGTCCACACCCTGCAGCTGATGTATCTGGGTTCGCGCAGCGTGCTGAAGTCGCATCCGACGATGGCTGAGGTCGAACAGACGCAGTTCGAGATCGATGCGATCTGGAAGGACATCATCGCCTCTGCCGAGTCGGATCGGTGGCGGCCGAAGAAGTCACCGCTGTGCAATTGGTGCACGTTCAAACCGCTCTGCCCGGCCTGGGGCAACACCGCTCCGCCGACTCCGCAGATCACGAAGATCGTCGGGGCCTGAGTTTCAGGCGCTCTGCTGAGCGCGGAGACGTCGCAGCTCGGCGACTCCGCGGCCTTCGAGGCTGTCCCAGAGGATGCGGCCCGGACGCGGTTCGAGGTCGACGAAATGCGGGATCCCGATCGCAATGGTTCCGGCCGCCTCGGCGCTGGCCAGGCCCGGCTTCGAGTCCTCCAGAGCCACACAGTCGGCCGGATCGAGGTCGAGCAGGGCCGCCCCGCGCAGGTACGGTTCGGGATCCGGCTTGCCGGCGGACACCTCATCGCCGGAGACGAGCCCGGCGAAGCTCTCGGGAGGGCAGCTGGCGATGACCGCCTCGGCGAGCGGCCGGTAGGACATCGTGACCATGACGCTCGGGATGCCTTCGTCCTTGAGTTCGGCCAGCAGCTCCAGAGCACCGGGACGGAACGGCACGGACTGACGGATCTGTGCGATGACGTTGCCCATCAGGGTTTCGACGATCTCCTCGGCGGGCAGGTCGAGGCCGGCGTCCCGCATCATTCGGGCGGAGACGATCAGCTCGTTGCCGACGAATTCGAGCCCCTGCTCTTCCGACCAGGGCAGGCCGTGAGCGTTCATGAGTTCGGTCTCGGCACGGATCCAATACGGCTCGGTGTCGACCAGGGTTCCGTCCATGTCCCACAGGACAGCGGCAGGGTCGGCTGATGCATGGTTCGTCATACACCCAGCGTAGTCTGGAACCATGAGTATTCTTCCATCCGGGTCCGGGGCACTCGTGTTCATCGCCTTCGAAGGTCAGGATGCCGATGCTTCCGAAGCGGCGAGTTCGCTGGTCAAGGATCTCATCGAGGTCTGGGACCTGAACGACTCCGAGATCCTCGATACTGATGGGTTCTACGAATTCCGCTTCTCCGAACCCGAGATCATTCGCGACGAGGATGGAACCGCCTCGATCGCCTGGCCGGGTGTCGCGGTTCATCGGGGCCGCCTCGGCGAACGGCCGATCACTGTCATCCACGGACACGAACCGGGTCTGAAATGGCGGGAGTTCCTCTCCCTCGTCCTCGCTCACGTCGGTGACGACGATACCGTCGTCCTCCTCGGCGGGCTCCATGCCGAGGTTCCGCATACGCGTCCACTGCCGGTGGTGGCCAATACGGAGGACTCGGAGCTCGCGTCCGAGCTCGGCATCGACGCGAATGGCTATGAGGGCCCCATCGGCATTCTCGGGCTCCTCGGAGTCGCCTGCCGATGGCGGAGTGTCAGGGCGATCAATCTGTGGGTGGGTGTGCCGGACTACCTGGCCGAGTCGCCATCGCCGAAGGCCGAGCTCGCGCTGGCCAAGGCGGTCGAACGCTATGCCGGCATCGAAGTCGACATCCACGTGCTCGAAGAGGAGAGCCGGGCCTGGGAACTCGGCGCCGACGAACTCGTCTCCCTCAACCCCAGGCTGGCCGAACTCGTCAGAGCACTGGAGAAGCAGAACGATTCGGCAGAGCTGCCGGAAGCCAGCGGTGACGCCATCGCAGCCGAGTTCGAACGCTATCTGCGCAAACGCGGCCGCGATAAGTGAACCACGGGCATCCGGGGATCCGGCGGTGAACGCCGATCGCCGTCAGTCCAGCAGCGTCAGTCGAGCAGGCGGATGCCCAGCAGGGCATCGACGGCATCGGCGACGCGGTCGCCGCTGAGCGCCGCGGTCTCCGAAGCCT
Organism: Brevibacterium sp. LAARM3_SD1; assembly: GCF_057364765.1. Taxonomy (NCBI): domain Bacteria; kingdom Bacillati; phylum Actinomycetota; class Actinomycetes; order Micrococcales; family Brevibacteriaceae; genus Brevibacterium; species Brevibacterium sp. LAARM3_SD1. Next base: position 26,497 of record NZ_JBNFOL010000005.1, read on the forward strand.
GGGAGTCTGCGTAGTGTTCGGCCCATTCGTCGAGGATGCCCAGGGCCCGGGGGCTGTCGAGGTCATCGGTGAGTGCTTCGCGCAGCAGGCCGATGATGTGCTCGCGCAGCCCCTGTCGACATTCTGATTCGCATTTGGCCGCGTGCTTCCATGCCTCGAGGCGAGCCTCGGCGATGGACAGCTGCTCCTCGGTGAAGCTCCAGTCGCTGCGGTAGTGGTTGGACAGGATCACGGTGCGGATGACCATGGGGTCGACTCCGCGCTCGCGCAGCTGCGAGACGAGAACGAGATTGCCTTTCGACTTGCTCATCTTCTCGCCGTCGAGACCAACCATCCCGGTGTGCATATAGGTCTTCGCCATCGGCTTCTTCCGCCACGCAGATGCGTGGGCGGCGCTCATCTCGTGGTGCGGGAAGATGAGGTCGTTTCCGCCTCCCTGCACATCGACGGGGAAGCCGAGGTATTTATCGGCGATGACCGTGCATTCGACATGCCACCCCGGTCGTCCGCGTCCGAGAGTTCCACCGTCCCAGGAGGGTTCGCCTTCGCGTTCGGCCCGCCACAGCAGCGGGTCGATGGGGTTCTCCTTGCCCGGGGTCTCGGGATCTCCGCCGCGTTCGGCCGACAGTGCTGCCATGGTCTCCCGATCGTCATGGCTGACGGTGCCGAACGGCGGGGTGATCTGAGTCGACACCCGGTAGTAGACGTCACCGTTGTCGAGGGTGTAGGCGGCCCCCCTGTCCACGAGGTCCCGGACACCGGCGGCGATCTCGTCGACGGATTCGACGACGCCGATGAAGCTGGCCGGCGGGATCACCCGCAGGGCTTCCATATCCTCGCGGAAGAGCTGGATCTGGGAGGAGGCGAGTTCGCGCCAATCGACTCCCGTGGCATCGGCCCGCTCCAGCAGCGGGTCGTCGACATCAGTGGTGTTCTGTGCATAGTCGACCTCGAGTCCCGCATCGCGCCAGATCCGATTGAGCAGATCGAAGGCCACATAGGTGGCGGCATGCCCGAGGTGCGTCGCATCGTAGGGGGTGATGCCGCAGACGTAGAGTCGCGCGGTCTGCTCGGATCCGCGCAGTCGGCGCGGGCTGCGGGTGCTCGTGTCGAATACCGTGGGCACCTTGCCGGTGCTGGTCAGACGGGGCAGTTGAGGTTCGGGCCATGACTTCACGGCACCCAGCCTAACCGAGAGGCAGGCGTTCGGCACTTCCGTACCGCCGTGATGCCTGTTTCAGATCGGCGGCCAGGGAATCACGGTGCGATCGGCGGGTGCTTCGGGGAAGAACTCGGCGGAGAGAAGCCGGTTCGCCCGGTATTTCAGTGCTTCCATTTCGTCGGCCGACAGGCAGTCGCTCAGCTGTGTCCGCAGTGTGTCGTCCATGGCGGCGACTTCCTGCAGGGCATCGATCTCTTCGGCGCAGAAGGAGGTGCGAGAGAAACCCCACAGTACAGTGCGCAGCTTCTCCTCATGGTGGAAGGTCAGGCCGTTGTCGATGCCGAAGATGCCGATATCGGCGGAGGCGGTGCTCGGCAGTGGGCTGCCGGTGATGACATGGCCGGCTTTGCGGTCGGCATTGTTGGCCAGCAGGTCGAAGAAGGCGATGGCTCGCAGCCCCTCGTCGACGGAATGGGAGAGCACGAGATCGCGACCGTCCTCAGTGCGCAGAGCGAAGATCGGGGTGTGATCGACGGGGATTGCGTTCACCGTCGACAGGGTCACCGCTTCGTCAGCCTCGGAGGCTTCGACATAGGCCTGCAGAGAGCCGCGACCGGCGGGCAGGTCGTCGCGCAGCACGGTCGGCGGGACCACTCCGAGGTCGAGTGCGTGGGAGAGTCGGAAGGCTGCGACCTCGCGCAGTGCCAGCGTCTCCAGCGGGAAGTCCGTCAGAGGCCGTTCTCCGGAGATGGGTTTGTACACGGCCTTGATCGCCCGGCCTTCGTGTTCGAGGACGAGCAGGCGGGTGTCGTTGCTGGCGCGTGGGATCGAGCCCATCTCCGTCCAGTCCCCCGCTTCCAGAGCGTCGAGGAGAATCCCATGGTCCATCACAGTTCAGGCGCGCGGGATCCCGTTGGCACGCGGACACAGATGGCCGTCGGGTTCGAGCGGAAGGGAGCAGAACGGACAGTCTCCGCGTCCGGCGCTGACGACCTGTTCTCCGCGGCGGGCGAATTCTCGGGCAGCGGCGGCGTCGAGGACGACGCGCAGGACTTCGCGTTCGACTTCGTCATCATCGGGGTCGGCGGAGGTTCCGGCCTGGGCGTCCGCCTCGGTGAGTTCGAAGCATTCGATGACGAGTTCGTGTTTGACGGTGTCCCAGCCCAGGCTCATCGTGCCGACGCGGAACTCCGGTTCGATGGGAACGTTGAGCCCGGCATTGTCGATGAGATCATCGAGCGCCGTCTGCGGAACCCGGGCGGCCGGGTCCTTGATCATCACCATGTCGAGCAGTTCGGTGATCCGATCGGAGAGGATCTCGACCTGCTCCTTCTCGACGACCACGGTCGTGAGCGCATTGCCGGATTTCGCTTGGAGGAGGAACGTCCTCTCGCCGGGAAGTCCGATTGTGCCGACGACGAAACGATCGGGTGTGGGGTGGTCGTACAGAGCTGCCATGTCTTCAGCCTAGTTCAAACACTTACATGTCGGTCCGGCCTGGGATACATTTGAGTCATGAGCACTGATCCTCGTGAGGCCCTGGACGCATTCCTCGAAGCAGTGAGAGAGCACTACGCTGCATCCGCACACCGCAACGGTGACCAAGACCCCCGAGTCGAAGCCGCTTATATGGCTTTGGCCGATGCCTTCGAAATCTACGAAGACGCGATCTACACAGCGTTCGACGAAGTCACCCCGTTCGAACTCTTCGATGATGTCGAGGATGCCAAGGACGATGACGAGTTCCTCCTCGACGATGATGACGAGGACGACTGAGTGCTTCAGACAGAATCGGAACCGCGGCGCTGAGCCGACGGGCGCTCTAGGCCGGCGGACTCCACGAGATCTGGTCGAGCACCTCGGCGATCTCATCGGCCAATTCGACCGCGCTGGCGGTGACCTCGGCCAGCTGCGCCGGGGTGCGGGGCGAGACCAAGGTGCTGGCGATTCCGTGCTGGCGGTTGAAGGCCAGGGCGATGTCCAAGGGTGAGACACCCAGTGCGGTCGCGGCGCGACGGACGCCGGCGAGCACCCGATTCGACCGCTCGTCGAGGTAGGCACCGGCGTATTCGCTCAGCTCCCCCGCCAGGCGCGAATCCTGCGGTGTCGCGTTCCGGTATTTGTCGGTGAGCACTCCGCGGCCCAGCCCGGCTCCGGCGATGAGTGAGACGTCCGCATAGTCCGTGGCGGGGACAAGCTCAGCCTCCGCCTCGCGATTGAGCAGAGAGTATTCGGCGACGGCACAGGCGACCGGAATTCCGGCACCGCGCATCTCCGCCAGCTGCCAACCGGTGTGATGGGACACTCCGACGTAGCGGATCTTTCCCAACGTCAGCAGCGTCTCAACCGCCGAGGCGGTCTCGGCGCGGTCGACCTCGGCATCGAAGACGTCGAGGACGAGCACGTCGAGGTGTTCGCGACCCACTGTGCGCAGAAGAGATTCGACCTGACTGAGGATTCTCGAGCGCCCGAGTCCGACCTCGATGTGGTCGGGTTCACTCATGGACACGCCCACTCGGGCCAGCACCAGAATCTCTTCGGGAAGTCGCAGCTGCCCGAGCACCTCGGCGGACATCGTGGCCGAACTGGGCAGCTCGATGAGGTTGCCACCTGCGTCTTTGTACTCATCGACGAGGCGTTGGGCGACTTGGTCATCGACCCGATGCCCCCACTCGAAGGTCCCGAGACCCACATCGCTGACTTCCAGACCGGTGGTGCCGAGGCGTTGGTGCTTCATGTTTCTTGAGGTTACCCGATGCTGCGACTACCGTGGTTTCGTTCCTACCTCATATTCTCAAGGAGTCGTATGTACGACTGGTTGGTCGCTGCCGTTCTCGGAATCGTGCAGGCGCTCACCGAGTTCCTCCCGATCTCCTCGTCGGCGCATGTGCGCATCGTCGGCGAACTCATGCTTCCCGGTTCCGATCCGGGCGCGTTCTTCACCGCCATCATCCAGATCGGCACCGAGGCGGCCGTCGTCGTCTACTTCTGGAGCGATATCGTTTCGATCATCTCGAAATGGTGCAAGGCGCTCGTCGGCAAGCATGATCGCCAGGATCCCGAGGTGCGCCTGGGCTGGCTCATCATCGTCGGTTCGATTCCCATCGTCATCATCGGCCTGCTCTTCCAGGACTACATCGAGGGCGCTCTGCGCAGCCTCTGGATCACGGCGACGATGCTCATCGTCTTCGGTCTCATCATCGGCCTCGCCGACTGGGCCGGAAAGCGCGAACGCACCCTCGAGGACATGACCTGGGGTCAGGGCATTCTGTACGGCTTCGCTCAGGCTCTCGCCGTCATTCCCGGCGTGTCACGTTCCGGCGGCACGATCATGGCCGGCCGGTTCATGGGCTTCGACCGTCCTTCCGCGGCCCGCTATTCGTTCCTCCTCGCCATTCCCGCCGTCGTCGGTTCGGGCCTCTACGGCGTGGCGCAGACGCTGGGTCGCAGCGAGGCCATGGTGCTCGGCTGGGGACCGACGATCCTCGCCACGATCATCGCCTTCGGGCTCGGCCTCGTCGTCATCCACTGGTTCCTCAAGTACGTGGAGACGAAGTCCTTCGCCATCTTCGTCTGGTACCGCGTAGCTTTGGGCATCGTCCTCTATATCCTGCTCGGCACGGGAGTCCTCGCCGCCGTCTGAGTCGACGTCCCGTCCTGCACCAGCATGAACTGATCCCGGCACTCGCTCATGAGTGCCGGGATCAGCGCATTCACACGACTGCCGAGATCAGCGCAGTCCGCCGCCGCCGACGGCGGCAGACTGTGCGAGTCCGGCTGCGGTCACTGACATCGCTGCGAGCACCGGCCTATCACCGGAATAGTCGATGACCGTGAATGATCCCGGAGCGACGCTCAGACGTTGGAATTCGTCGAGGGGCATTCCCAGTGCATCGGCGATGATCGCCTTGATGATGTCTCCGTGGGAGACGATCATCGCCCACCGAGGCGGCGCTGGCTTCCCAACGTCGGTCCCTGACTCCGAGGCAGTCCCTGATTTCGAAGCGGCCCCGAGGTCCGCATCGGAGCGTTCCTCCTCGCGCAGCTGCGCCACGAGGTCACGGACGCGGGCCGTCGATCGGTCGGCCGCCTCGGTGATGGATTCCCCACCGGGGAACCTCGCCTGCGACGCTGACGTCACCACGGTCTTCCATAGGGGCTCTCGCCCCAGCTCTTTGAGCGTTCGTCCCGTCCACTCGCCGTAGTCGAGTTCGATGACGGCGTCATCGACGGCAATGTCATCGAATTCGGCCACCTCCGCCGCGACCATCGCGGTCTCTTCGCATCGCTGCAGCGGCGAATGCAGAAGGCCGGCGAAGTGCCGGTGCGGCAGCAGTTCGAGATTGGCCCGCAGGGCCCGTCTCCCCTCGTCGGTGAGAGACACGCCGGGGGCGCGTCCGGCCAGGATTCCGGAGACGTTGGCGCTGGAGAGGCCGTGCCGCAGAAGAACGATGACGGGCATACCGCCAAGACTAGCCCAGATCGTCTAGGGTGAGGCTATGAAACGTCAGCGTCCACGTATGACCTACGAGTTCCGGAAGGTCTCGTTCTCTCGTGATGTGCCGCGTTCGGTCAGCCTGCAGGAACTCAACGACCAGGCGGAATACGGACAGTGGGAACTCGCTCGGACCCGCATCTCCGTCGGCGGAGTCCGCACCGTCTGGCTGCGCCGGAAGATCATGCCGCTGACTCTGAGCAGCTGATGGTGTGAGGTCTTCCTCCCTCGTCACTGTGCTCACCGCTGGTTTCGTCACGATCGCTGCGGGAGCGGCGATGTCCTGCAGGGACGAGCGAACGGCCTGCTCGGTCAGGTGCTCGGCCACGCCGTCTTCGCCGCGTTCGTCTCATTCGTCGTCGGATTCCTCTGTGTCGGCATCGCCCTTGTGGTCTCGGCCCGTTCACGAGGGGCGGCCCGACGACTCGTCGCACTGCTGCGTGAACTCATCGTCGATTCCACCGATCTGCCGCCCGGAGGTCGGCAGCGGCTGGGAGTGCTGCTGCTCAGCTTGTTCGCGCTCTTCGGCAATCTGGTCGGGGCGTTGGCACTCGATGCGCTGCTGCCGATCCCGGGCTCCGACGTCACGCTGACCACGGTGCTCAGCGCTGCTGGAGTGCTCGTCGGGATCGTGACGGTGCTGCCGGTCCCGGTCATGCGTTCATCAGGAAGTCGCCGAGAACCCGCGTCCCGAACTTGAGCGCCGAGATCGGCACCCTCTCGTCGACGCCGTGGAACATGGCCGGGAAGTCGAGGTCGCCGGTGAGCTGGAGCGGGGCGAAGCCGTAGCCGGTGATGCCGAGCTCGGCCATCGACTTGTTGTCCGTGCCTCCGGAGAGCGTGTAGGGCAGAACCTTCGCGCTCGGGTCATCGGCTAGCAGGCTCTTCTGCATCTGCGCGACCAGCGGAGTGTCGAACGGCGACTCGAGCGCCTCGCCTTCGTCCTCTGCGGAAATATCGATGCCCTCCCCCGCGAGCTCCTTGATCTTGAGCATCACGTCTTCGTGCTGACCCGGCAGTGTGCGGCAGTCGACGTAGGCGGTCGCGGTGCCGGGGATGACGTTGTGTTTGTATCCGGCTTCGAGGAACGACGGGTTCGAGGTGTTCTGCAAGGTCGGTGCCACGAACTTCTCGACCGATCCGAGCTCGGCGAGCAGCTGCGGGATCGTCTCTGCCGTGAACTCGATCCCCGTGAGCTCCGAGACGCCTTCGAGCAGCTTTCGCGTGGCCAAGGGGATCTCCTGAGGCCACGGGTGATTGCCGATCCTCGTGATCGCGGCGGCGAGCCGCGTGACGGGGTTGTCGTCATTGCGCTGAGACCCGTGTCCGGCGGTGCCGTGAGCGATGAGGTTCAGCCAGGCCAGTCCCTTCTCCGCCGTCTGAATGAGGTAGACGCGCTGTCCTCGCACGTCCACGGAGTAGCCGCCGACCTCCGAGATCGCCTCGGTGGCTCCGGAGAACAGTTCGGGCCGGTTGCGCACCATATGACGGGCGCCGTAGTTGCCTCCTGCCTCCTCATCGGCGAAGAAGGCGATCACGAGGTCTCGGCGAGGGGTGAGTCCTTGGGCCAGCATCGCCCGGACGGAGGCGACGATCATCGCGTCCATGTCCTTCATGTCCACCGCGCCGCGGCCCCACAGCAGACCGTCCTTGATGACGCCCTCGAAGGGGTCGACACTCCAGTCCTCCGCGGCTGCGGGAACGACGTCGGTGTGGCCGTGGACGACGAGAGCCGGAGCCTGCGGATTCGAGCCCTTGACACGGGCGACGAGATTGGCCCGTCCCGGTGAGGATTCGACGATTTCGGACTTCAGGTCCACCTCGGCGAGCCAGGAGGCGATGAGCTCAGCGGCGGGCAGCTCCGGGTTGGCTTTGTTCCCGCCCCAGTTCTGAGTGTCGATGCGGATGAGCTGACGGCACAGTTCGGTGACTTCGTCCTCTGCGGCACTGAAATCAAACACGGGGACTCCCCTCGGTGGTGGGTGGATCACGCGGCAGTGCTGTGATCGGCCTGACAGTCACCACCGTATCCCACCCGCGGTGGTGATCGCCTCGACGTTCGATCCGCACCCGCGTGTTCAAAATTCATCCGTGGTGTTGAAGAACGGGGCATCCGCACTTCGAACCAGCGGAAGTCACTGGAGCCGAATGCGAAGATGGCCTCCGGATCGAAATCCGGAGGCCATCTCCTCGTTGTGCGCGAAGGGGGACTTGAACCCCCACGCCCGATAAGTTGGGCACTAGCACCTCAAGCTAGCGCGTCTACCAATTCCGCCACTCGCGCTGGCAACAGAGATAACTCTACATGCGCGAAACGGTGTCGCAAAATCGAAATCGGCATTTGTGACGCACTCCACTTTTTCGGCTGTCAGTGCAGGTCGGCCACCTGCGAGAGCACATGCGGTTTGCCTGTCTTCAGGTCGAAGACGGCCGACTCCGCGACCTCGTGGCGGCGCCCTGAAGTGAGGGCATAGCCGACCGTTCCCGGCAGCAGGATCGGCTTCGCGAACGACACGTCCCAACGGTAGGACTCGAGGCGGGGATCCATCGCCGAGAACGCCCGAGAGGCGCTGTACATCCCGTGTGCGATCTGCTTCGGGAAACCGAATCCCTTCGCGGCCAGACCGTTGAGGTGGATCGGGTTGTAGTCTCCCGAGACCTTCGCATAGCGCTGGCCGATGATCGGATCCAGACGCCATACGGCGCTCGCCTGCGGCGCCGTGAACTCGAAGTGCAGCACCTGCGCCTTCGGCTTGGCTCCCGACAGCTTCCGCCCCTTGGCCAGGTACGTGGAGACCTCGTCCATCACGGGTCGTCCGTCGACCTTCGCCTCGAGCCGCACCTCGATCGTCGTGCCCTTCGTGTGCTCGAAGGGACCGGCGAGTTCGAGGTGGAAGTCGACGACCTCGCCGAGGCGGGCCTGCGAATGCATATCGACGCGGTTGTGGATGTGGACCATCCCCATCATCGGCAGCGGCACCTCGGGATCGGCCAGCAGCTGCATGCTCAGCGGGAAGCCGAGGATGTGCAGATAGCCGGGGTGGACGATGTCGTCCAGGCCGTGGCCGACGACATGGGCGAAGCCAGCATAGGCGACCGGTTCGAGCGGGATGCTGCGATCGATCGCATAGTCCGGCAGCTCCGGACCGGTGCGCGGTCCCACCGGCAGGGTCTTGAGCAGGGCACGAGCGTAGATGGGAAGCATCGAATCCGCCATCATGCACCCACCATGTTCTGACCGCACACGCGCAGGGTCTGTCCGTTGATGCCGCGAGCACCGCTGGAGGCGAGGAAGCCGATGGCTTCGGCGACGTCGACCGGCTGACCGCCCTGCTGCAGGCTCGAGAGCCGGCGGGCGACCTGGCGGGTCAATGTCGGCATCTTCGCGGTCATATCCGTTTCGATGAACCCGGGCGCCACCGCGTTGATCGCGCCCCCACGAGCAGCGAAGTCCTCCGCCGAGGCGGCGGTGAGTCCGATGACTCCGGCCTTCGAAGTCGCGTAGTTCGTCTGGCCGCGGTTGCCCGCGATACCCGACGTCGAGGCCAGGGAGACGACCTGGGCGCCGTCGGCGAAGAGTCCCTTCTCCGACAGGCGCGCATTGATCACCGTCTGCGCGGCGATATTGACGGCGATGACGGAATCCCATTTGGCCGCGTCCATGTTCGCCAGCATTTTGTCTCGAGTGATGCCGGCGTTGTGGACGAGGATGTCCACGGGTGCTCCGAGCGCCTCGGTGATCTTGTCCGGGGCATCGGCTGCGGTGATGTCGAGCTGCAGCGACTTGCCGCCGATCCGGTTCATCACCTGCGCCAGCGCCTGACCGGCCTGCGGCATGTCGACGCCGACGACGTAGGCGCCGTCACGGGCGAGATTCTCGGCGATCGCGGCTCCGATTCCGCGTGCGGCACCGGTCACCACAGCGGTGCGTCCGGCCAGCGGGCCGGCATCGCCGGTGGACATGAATTCGCTCAGGCTCAGTCGCTGCCCGGCGTCGGAGGAGACCGTGAGGAACTGGCCGGAGACATAGGCGGATTTGCCGGAGAGCAGGAACCACAGGGCCGCTGCCACCGAGGGTGCGGTGAGGTCGACTCCGTCGAGCAGGATCCCGTTGGCGGTGGCGCCGGCGCGCATCTCATGGGCGACCGACCTGGTGAAGCCGGTGATGCCCTGGGCGGTGGCGGCCTGCTCCGGCGTCTGGCTCTGCGCATCCGGTGCCGTCGAGATGGTGATCACTCGACCACAGGCGGCCAGTGAACGCAGGGCGGCACCGACTTCGAGGACGACCGGTGACAGATCGGCCGGAGACTGCGCATCGTCGAGGACGGCGATGACAGCCCGCAGCTTCTCACCGGTCTGGGCGTTGCGGCGGACCTCAAGTCCGTTCTCCAGCAGCTGATCGGCCAGGCCTTGGGCGCCGGGACCAGCACCGAGGACGAGGACCGGCTTGTTCTCATAGGACGCCGGGGTGGAGCCGAAGCGGTTGAGTTCGACCGGCTGCGGCAGGCCGAGGGTCTTCGCAACCTGCTTCAGCGGTCCGTTGACGAGGGAGAGATAGGTGTCTTTCATGCTGCCTCCACAATCGCAGTGAGTCCCTGTCCGCCTGCGGCGCAGATCGAGACCAGGGAGCGCTTCTTGCCGGTGGTCTTCAGGTGCTTGGCGGTGCTGGCGATGATGCGTCCGCCGGTGGCGGCGAAGGGGTGACCTGCGGCCAGGCTCGAGCCCAGCGGGTTGAGCTTGTCGCGGTCGATGGTGCCCAGTGCCGCATCCAGTCCGGCCTTGTCCTTGCAGAACTCTTCGGATTCCCAGGCGGCCAGGTGCGAGAGCACAGTGGAGGCGAATGCTTCGTGGATCTCGAAGACATCGAAGTCGTCGAAGGTCAGCCCGTTGCGGGCCAGCAGCCGCGGAACTGCGTAGGCAGGGGCCATGAGCAGACCTTCGTCGCCGTCGACGAAATCGACGGCGGCTGCTTCGGCGTCGACGAGGCGCGCCAACGGGGTGAAGCCGTGTTCGGCGGCCCAGTCCTCGCTGCCCAGCAGCACCGAGGAAGCGCCGTCGGTCAGCGGAGTCGAGTTGCCGGCGGTCATGGTCGCCTCGGTGGCGAGCTTCCTGCCGAAGACGGGGTTGAGCTTCGCCAGGGATTCCACGGTCGAGTCGGCACGCATGTTCGTATCGCGGCTGACCCCGAGGTACGGAGTGGTGAGATCGTCGAAGAATCCGGACTCCCAGGCCGCGGCGAGGTTCTTGTGCGAGGCCACGGCGAGTTCGTCCTGAGCCTGTCGGCTGATGCCCCAGGCAGCCGTGGTGATCGCCTGGTGCTCGCCCATGCTCAAGCCCGTGCGCGGTTCGCCCGTGCTCGGTGCCTGCGGCGCGAGGTAGGCAGGGCGGATCTGCGAGGCGATCTTCGCCTTCTGCGCCATCGTCTTCGCACGGGTGAGTTCGAGGAGGATCTCGCGCATCGAATCGTTGATGACGATCGGAGCGTCGGACGTCGAATCCACGCCGGAGGCGATTCCGGACTCGATCTGTCCGGCGTTGATCTTGTTATTGAGGCTGACCACGGCTTCCAGGCCGGTGGCGCAGGCCTGACCGAGATCGAAGGCGGGCGTCGTCGGCGCCAGGGCCGAGCCGAGCACGGCCTCACGGGTGAGGTTGAAGTCCTTCGAGTGCTTGAGGACGGCGCCTCCGGCGACTTCGCCGATATTCTCGCCGGCCAATCCGAAGCGGGCGACGAGCCCGTCGATGGCCGAAGTGAGCATATCGAGGTTCGTGGCCTTCGAGTACTGCTTGTTCGAGCGGGCGAACGGAATTCGGTTGCCGCCGAGGATGACGGCGCGGTTGTTGGGAGCGGACATGTGCACCTCCGAGTGGTTGATTTAGCCGATACCGACAGTACCTGATACTGTCGGTTACATGAAATCGATCACAGACGGCCGCTCGACGAGGTGGCAGAAGCACCGCGATGAGCGTCGTCGCGAACTTCTGCGCTCTGTGCGGCTCGTCGTCGACGAATACGGCGATGACATGTCGATGGAGCAGATCTCGGACGCGACCGGAACGTCGAAGTCGGTGCTTTACCGATACTTCGCCGACCGGGCGGGTCTGCAGGCAGCCATGGGCGAATGGGCGATGGGCGTCATCGTCCGGTCTCTCGATGAGGCCGCGGCCGCCTCGGCGAAGGGCGAGGGTTCAGCCGCGGCGCAGGAGTCCCTGGCCGCGATGATCCGCGCATTCGTCACGCTCGCCGGGAATTCCCCGAACGTGTATCGCTTCTGCGACACCGCGGTCAACCGGTTCGCGCCCGAGGAGACCGGCGGTTTCTTCAATTCCGTTGCCGGGCAGCTGGCCGAACGCCTCGACCTGAGCGGGGAGCAGGCTCGGCTGTGGTCGGCCGGAGCGATCGGTTTCGTCCGCGCCGCCACCGAGACGTGGCTGTCCCGACCGGACCGGCCCGAGGAATTCGCCACCACCATCACCCATTGGCTCTGGGCAACCCTGCCCGAACAACGAGGAGTAGAACAATGAAGCTGTCTCTTGACCCGAAAGCCATCAACGACGTCCTCGACGGACATTGGGCAGAAGCTCGCCGACTCGGGCGGACCCTGGCCGAAGCGTCGTCGACCCATGACGATCCGGCCGATGATCTCGACACCGCACGGGCGAAGACCCTCGACGGGGTCATGATGATGGCCGAGACCGGACTGCCGATGACAGGGCTGTCACCGGAGATGGGCGGAAAGAACGAACACGCCACGAACGTCGCCGGGTTCGAAGAGACCGTCACGGCCAACCCGAGCCTGCAGATCAAGGCCGGCGTCCAGTTCGGACTCTTCGGCGGAGCGATCCTCCATCTCGGGGATAAGGAACAGCATCAGAAGTGGCTGCTCGACGCTCAGTCCGGCCGTCTGCTGGGTTCGTTCGCGATGACGGAGATCGGGCACGGATCCGATGTGGCGAACGTGGCGACCACCGCCACCTACGATGAGGCGACCGAAGAGTTCGTCATCGAGACCCCCTTCCGGGCCGCAACGAAGGAGTACATCGGCAACGCCGCCCGCGATGCCCGGGCCGCCGTCGTCTTCGCTCAGCTCATCACCAAGGGAGTCAAGCACGGGGTGCATGCCTTCTTCGTGCCCGTCCGCGACGAGGCCGGTGAGCCGATGCCGGGAGTCTCGATCGAAGACGACGGCTACAAGGGCGGGCTCAAGGGAGTCGACAATGGGCGCCTCGCCTTCGACTCCGTGCGGATCCCACGCACGAACCTGCTCAATCGCTATGGAGACGTCACCGCCGACGGCACGTACTCCTCACCCATCGAATCGCCGGGACGCCGCTTCTTCACGATGCTCGGCACTCTGGTCCAGGGCCGCGTCTCGCTCGACGGCGCCTCCGTGGTCGCATCGAAGATCGCCCTCGACATCGCCGTGCGCTACGGACTCGAACGCAAGCAGTTCACGGCCGGCGATGACTTCGCCGAGACGACTCTGCTCGACTACGGCCGGCATCAGCGTCGCCTCATGCCGGCCCTCGCCGCCGTGTACGCCTCGGCGTTCGCGCACGAGAAGCTGCTGACCTCCTTCGAAGAGGTCTTCGCCGGAGCCGATGACTCCGAGGAGAACCGGGCTCTGCTCGAGACCCGGGCGGCTGCGTTCAAGGCCGACTCGACCTGGATGGCGCTCGACGTCATCCAGGAATGCCGTGAGGCCTGCGGCGGTGCCGGATTCATGGCGGAGAACCGCCTCGTGGGGCTGCGCGCCGACCTCGACGTCTATGTCACCTTCGAAGGCGACAACACGGTGCTGCTGCAGCTCGTGGCCAAGCGCCTCCTCGGCGATTATGCGAAGGAATTCGCGAACCTCGACGTCGGCGGAGCCGCCCGCTTCATCGGCACCCAGGCCGCCGAACATACGCTCTACCGCACCGGTCTGGCCAATGCCGGACGGGCGATCTCGGATGCGCTGACCCCGAACCTCGGCGACAAGCGGATCCGTTCGGGACGCCTGCAGCGAACCCTGCTCGAAACGCGTCTGGAGGTCATGGTCGCCGGAGTTGCTCAGGCGCTGCGGCCTGCGACGAAGATGCCGGCCGCGCAGGCGGCCGATCTGTTCAACGTCCACCAGCATGAGCTCATCGAGATGGCACGCGCCTATGTCGAGCTCGAGAAGTGGAAGGCGCTGGACGAGAAGATGAAGGAGCAGACCGACGCCGATCAGGCCAAGGCTTTCCGTCGTCTGCGTGACACCTACGGTCTCGGACTGATCGAGAAGCACATGGCCTGGCACCTCATGTACGGTCGCCTGCCGATGGCGCGTGCACGCCAGATCAACGAGACGCTGAACCGTCTGTGCAAGAAGCTCGCGGCCAATGCCCTCGACCTCGTCGAAGCATTCGGCTACTCGGACGTCCACCGTCGGGCCACCATCGCATCCGGCGTCGAAGCCGAGCGTCAGGCAGAGGCCGCCGACTACTACCGTCGGGCGCGGGCTCGTCAGGACTTCCCGGTCGACGAGAAGCAGCTGCGCAAGGCCACGAAGAAGAAGGCGAAGGCCGCCGCACGGTGACCGCAGGCCCGTGATCCGGGCCCACCAGAAGACCCCCGCAGCGAACGGTCTGCGGGGGTCTTCTGGTGCTTGGGGTGATTCGGAGCCGTCTCAGTCGGCGAGGAAGTCGGCGAGTACCGCGGAGATCTTCTCGGTCTCGGTGAGGAACCCGTCGTGGCCGACCGGGGAGTCGATGATGTGGTGCCGGACCCTCCCGGGCAGCGCCTCGGCGAGGATGCCCACCTGCTCCGGCGGGAACAGCCGGTCCGAGGACACGGAGACGACGAGGTTGTCGGTGCAGGCATCGGCCAGTGCGGTCGTGAGGTCGGAGGACCGGCCTCGGCGCACATCATGGTCGCGCAGGGCACGTGTGAGCACGATGTAGCTGTGCGGGTCGAACCGTGCAGTGAGCTTCTTGGCCTGGTGGTCCAGGTACGAGGTCACCTCGTAGTAGTCCTCCGAACGCAGCCGACGGGAGAAGCGTTCGTTGAGATCGGCATCATTGCGATACGTCAGATGCGCGATCTGCCGGGCCAGGCCGAGGCCGTGGCTGGGAAAGCTGCCGACGGCCGAATAGTCACCGGAATAGTAGTCGGCGTCGAGTTCGATCGCACGTTCCTGCATCATCGCCCAGGCGATCTGGTCGGCTTCGCAGAAAGCCGGTGCGGCGATGACCGCACATTTGCGGACCTTCCGCTTGTCCAGCAGAGCGAACTCCAGCGCTCTGGCACCTCCCATGGATCCGCCGATGACGGCGACCCAGGAGTCGATGCCGAGGATCTGAGCGAGGTTGTGCTCCAGGCGTGCCATATCGCGGATCGAGACCCGAGGGAATCGGGAGCCGTAGGCCAGGCCGTCATCGTAGGTCGACTGCGGCCCGGTCGTGCCCGAGCAGCCCCCGAGGGAGTTCGCGCACACCACGAAGTACTTGTCGGTGTCCACGGCCTCCCCGGGCCCGACGACACCCGCCCACCATTCGGTGACGCGGGTGTCGCCGGTCAGAGCGTGTTCGATGAGGATCGCATTGGACCGGTCGGCGTTGAGGGTGCCGAAGGTCTCATAGGCGATCTCGACCGTGCCGAAGGTGTGCCCCGAGTCCGTGCCGAAGCCCAGGATCCTTTCGACGGAGGTGCTCTGGGTGGTCATCTCAGGCCGCGGCCGACGCCTTCGCCGCTGCCGCTGCGAAGCCCTTGTCGAGGTCGCCGATGATGTCGTCGATGCCTTCGATTCCCACGGACAGACGCACCAGGGCAGGGTTGACTCCGGCGGCCTTCTGAGCTTCCTCGTCGAGCTGAGCGTGCGTGGTCGAAGCCGGGTGGATGACGAGCGAACGAACGTCACCGATGTTCGCCACCAGGGAGTGCAGTTCGAGGGCGTCGACGAAGGCCACAGCCGCGTCGTATCCGCCGGCGATGTCGAAGGCGACCACCGAACCCACACCGTTGGGCAGGTACTTCTTGGCCAGATGGTTCCAGGGGCTCGACTCGAGTCCGGCGTAGGCGACGCGGTCGACCTGGCTGTGTGCCTCAAGGTAGGAAGCGACCTTGTTCGCATTCTCCACGTGGCGTTCGATGCGCAGGCTCAGGGTCTCGATGCCCTGGGCCAGCAGGAACGCGTTCGTCGGGCTGAGCGAGGGTCCGAGGTCGCGCAGGCCCTGCACGCGGGCCTTGAGTCCGAAGGACACGTTGGCTCCGAAGGGTCCGTCGGCGCCGAGGTCACGGGCGAAGACGAGTCCGTTGTAGGAAGCGTCGGGTTCGTTGAAGCCGGGGAACTTCTCCGGCTGTGCGCCGTAGTCGAAGTTGCCGCTGTCGACGAGGACTCCGGCAACGGAGTTGCCGTGGCCGCCGAGGTACTTCGTAGCGGAGTGGAGCACGACGTCGGCACCGAATTCGATCGGACGCACGAGGTAGGGGCTGGCGAGTGTGTTGTCGACGAAGAGCGGCACACCGGCTTCGTGGGCGATTCCGGAGATCGCCTCGATGTCGAGGATGTCCGAGCGCGGGTTCGACACGACCTCGCCGAAGAGGAGCTTCGTGTTGTCCTGGATCGCGTTCTTCCAGGCTGCGTGGTCGTCGACGTCGACGAAGGTGGTTTCGATGCCGAGCTTGCGCAGGGTGACATCGAAGAGGTTGACGGTTCCGCCGTAGAGGCTGGAGCTGGCCACGATGTGGTCACCGGCTCCGGCGACGTTCGTGATCGCGAGGAAGGCCGCGGACTGGCCCGAGGCGGTGAGGACGGCGTGGACGCCGCCTTCGAGATCGGCGATGCGGTTCTCGACGACTTCGTTCGTCGGGTTCGTCAGGCGGCTGTAGACGGGGCCGACGTCGGTCAGCGCAAAGCGCGCCGCGGCGTGGTCGACGTCGTTGAACACGAACGAGGTGGTCTGGTGGATGGGCAGGGCGCGTGAACCGGTGACCGGGTCGGGTGCCTGTCCGGCATGGATCTGACGGGTTTCGAATGCCTGGGTCATGGTGACTCTCCTCTGTGAGTGCGGTGGCGGTGTCGCTGGTTGAGGCGATGTGATGTGTCTACTGTCATCGACTTCTCCGGCTTGCGTCCGCCTGTCTGTCATGTTGGCGTCATCATGTGTCATCTTTCGTCACACCCGGACGTGTTCGTGCGTCACACAGCTGCTCCTGTGTCATACCTGGGCAGGCTGTCTGCAGCTGCCGGCGATGCAGGCTGTCTGCAGCTGGCGGCGATGCCGAGGACACCGGAAATCGGGGTCACGGGGAATCGCGGTCACCGGAAATCGATGTCACCGGAAGTTGCGGGCCTTCGTCGGCAGCTGCACTTCGAGGGGGATGAGTTTGTGCGCGTAGAGGCTCACCACGTCTCCCCCGCGTTGGATGAGCCCGGTGACGACGAGTGCGTTGCGGGAGGTCGCGACCGTGCGGAAGCGCTTCATCAGCCCGGCGGTGGCCACCACATTGAGCATCCCGAATTCGTCCTCGAGGTTGATGAAGGTGATCCCCGAGGCGGTCGCCGGGCGCTGCCGGTGGGTGACGATCGCGGCCACCGTCATCCGGGTTCCGTCCGCGGCCGCCGCCGCATCCGCGGTCGATGAGTATCCGCGGGCGATCAGCGACTCGCGCAGGATCTCCGTGGGGTAGCCGTCGACGGTGATTCCGGTGGAGAAGAGCTCGGCCAAGGTCACGTCGAAGGCGTCCATGGCCGGCAGGGTCGGGGCCGAGTCCACGCTCGCCGTCCCCGGCAGCAGCCCCGGATGGGCACCGGCGACTCCCCCGGCCAGCCACAGCGCCTGCCGTCGGTCGAGGTCGAATCCGGACAGGGCTCCGGCTGTGGCGAGGGATTCCAGGGCCTGTTTGCCGATTCCGGTGCGTTCGGCCAAGTCCGCCACCGAGGTGAACGGCGCGTTGTCGCGTTCGGTCTCGATCACCTCGGCGAAGGAGCCGACATGCGCGACGGTGTCCAGTCCCAAGCGGATCCCCAGCTCCTCCGCCGAGGCGGTGCCCCCGTCCCCGGCCCCCGCCTCGGTGATGGTGTGTCCCGGCTTTCCGGGTTCGACCCGTTCGAGGTCCGTGGCTGCTCGGGACCGGTGGATGTCGACGGGCAGGATCGGCACTTGGTGCCGGCGGGCGTCGGCGATGAGGGACTGCGGGGAGTAGAAGCCCATCGGCTGACTGCGCAGCAGTCCGGCGGTGAAGGCCGCGTGGTGGTGGTATTTGAACCAGGCGGACTGATAGACGAGGTTCGCGAAGCTGATGGCATGCGATTCGGGGAATCCGTAGTTCGCGAAGGCGGCGATGGTGGAGAAGATCGTCTCGGCGGTGTCCTCGTCCACTCCGCGGTCCATGGCTCCGGTGCGGAACTTCTCGGCGAGTTCGGCCATCCGCTTCTCCGACCGACGTGAGCCCATGGCCTGCCGCAGCCGGTCCGCATCGGCCCCGGTGAACCCCCCGACGTCGATGGCCATCTGCATGAGCTGCTCTTGGAACAGGGGGACCCCGCAGGTCTTGGCCAGGGACTTCTCGAGCAGCGGGTGGAGGTATTCGACCTCGTCGAGGCCCTGCCGTCTGCGGATATAAGGGTGGACGGAGCCGCCTTGGATCGGCCCCGGTCGGATGAGAGCGACTTGAACGGCCAGGTCGTAGAACGTCGTCGGTCGCAGTCGGGGCAGAGTGGCCAGCTGAGCACGGGATTCGACTTGGAAGACCCCTATCGCATCGGCTCGGCAGAGCATCTCGTAGACGGCTTCGTCGTCGTCATCGATCTCCGCCCGGTCGATGAGGACCCCGGTGTGGCGGTGGACGAGCCCGACCATCTCGTGCAGGGCGGTGAGCATGCCCAGGCCGAGCAGGTCGAACTTCACCAGGTCCATGGCCGCGCAGTCGTCCTTGTCCCATTGGACGACGGTGCGGTGGCCCATCGTCGCCTTCTCGATCGGCACGACTTCGCCGATGGCGCGGTCAGCGAGGATCATCCCGCCGGAGTGGATGCCCAGATGGCGCGGGGAGCCGAGCAGATCCTCGGCGACGTCGAGCACCGGGGCGGGCACCGGTGAGTCCGCGGCATCGGGCAGGCTCGACCACCGGTTGCTCGACTTCGAGAACGCATCCTGCTGTCCGGGGGCATAGCCGAGGCTGAAGGCGGCGTCCCGGATCGCCGATTTCGCACGGTAGGTGATGACATTGGCGACCTGGGCGGCCCGGTCGCGGCCGAAATGGTCGTAGACGTATTGGATGACCTCTTCGCGGCGGCCGGATTCGATGTCGATGTCGATGTCCGGGTACCCCTTGCGGTCCGGGGACAGGAACCGGTCGAAGAGCAGTCCGTGTTTGACGGCGTCGACGGCGGTGATGCCCAGGACGTAGCAGACCGCGGAGTTCGCCGCCGATCCCCGCCCTTGGCAGAAGATGCCCATATGGCGGCAGAATTCGGTGATGTCGAAGACGATGAGGAAGTATCCGCAGAATCCCAGCTGCGCGATCATGTCCATCTCCCGGTCCAGCTGTTCCCAGGCCCGGGGGTTCTCGGCTCGGGTTCCGTAGCGGGTGCGGCCGCGTTCGGCGATGAGGCCGCGCAGATACGTCTCCCCCTCGGTCTCATCGGGCATCGGAGCCTTCGGCAGATCGGGTCGGGCAGAGGAGAGGACGAAGGAGCATTCCCGACCGATCCGCACCGCATTGTCCAGGGCCTGCCGAGGGAAGCGTGCGAGCATCTCCTCACCGGTATGGATGCGTGCGCTCGCCGTCGCCGGCAGCCATCCGGCCAGTTCGTCCAGGGACTTCCGCGACCGCACCGAGGCGCGCACTTGGGCCGACTTCCACGCGGCCCGAGTGGCGAAGTGGACGGCATTGCTGGCCATGACCGGCAGACCCGCCCGCTGTGCCAGATCGCCGAAGTGGCGCAGCCGTTCGTCGTCATCCGGGGTTCCGTCCCGGCTGAGTTCGACGGCGACCCGGTCGGATCCGAAGAGTGCGGTGAGTTCGCGCAGAGCGCTGAGCCCGCCGTCATCGTCGCCCAACGCTCGTCGCAGCGGACCTTTGCGGCAGCCGGTGAGGATCATCCAGTCGCCGTCCTTTGCCGCGAGCTCTTCGAGGTCGAAGAGAGGGCGGTTCTTCTCACCGCGCAGGTTCGCCTCGGTAATGGCCTGAGAGAGCTGGTGATAGCCCTCGACGCTGCGGGCGAGGACAAGCAGGTGGGTGGCGTCGGGATCGGTCTGGCCGGGGATCTTCTCGGTCAGCCCGATGGACAGCTCGGAGCCGAACACGGTGTCCAGCCCCACCTCGGCGGCGGCGTGGGCGAAGCGGACGGCTCCGTAGAGTCCGTTGTGGTCGGTCAGCGCCAGGGAGCTCAGCCCGGCGGCGGCACCGGCGGCGACGAGGTCTTCGGGGTCGGAGGCTCCGTCGAGAAAGCTGAACTGGGAATGCACATGCAGCTCCGCCCAATCCACGCTGCTCCGGCACAGCAGCGGTCCGCTGCCGGGGCTTTGAGCGCCGCCGGTGTCTTTCGGCCCCTGATAGCGGCTGAGTCTGTCCGAACCGCCGGGACCGACCGAGACCTGGTAGCGGTCGGGGCGGGAGAACGCCGGGGCGTCGGAACCGTCGGCGTGCTTATCGACCGGGTGATCGGCCGGCTGGTCCACGGGCGGCTTGGCAGCGGACAGCTTATCGACGACCGGCTTGTCGACGTCGTCCTTGCCTTCGAGGCGGCGGGCCAGCTTCGACCACGGTGTGCGCGGGTTCGAGAATCCCATCGGGTCTCCTCCTCTCAGGTGGGGTTGCCGGTCAGCGGTAGCGGCCCGTGAGGTACCACTGGCCGCGTTCTTTGCTCAGCAGGAGAGCACGACCGGTATCGGTGACCACCTGCAGACGGGTCCGGTAGACGGCTCGGCTCGGGTCCCACCATCCGGATTCGATGGGCCAGGAACCGGAGTAGTCGGTGATGCTCTCGGTCTGCCCGGTGGGGAATCTGATCGTCGCCGGCGCCGCACCCAGCCCGAGGGCGTGCCTCCACCGGTGATCCGTCGGCGGCGAGCACGTCGACGGCGGAGTGTTCGACGGTCGTCGGACGGGGCGCGTGCAGGGCCCCGGGCCAGGGCGCGGCAGGACTGCGCTCGGGGGCGGCCGTCTGCTGCCACGGGGTCCACAGGTTCGTCTCGGCGGGGTCCCACCCGCCTTGGAGTCCCGGAACCAGGACGGCATCGGGACCGAACAGTCCCTGCAGACGCTCGAGCGTATGGGTGATCTGCCCGGTGTTCTCGTCGAACAGACTGCGCGTGGCACCGATCGGGGTGGTCAGTTCGGCCGCGATGAGACGCAGCGCGATGATGCCGTCCTCGGAGAAGTCCTCGGCATCGGGTGCCGGTTCGTCGACGATGTCGAGCGCCTGCGGGTCAGCCTGTTCCGTGCCGGAGTCCTGATTCGGGCCGGGGCGTCCGGCCCCGGCGCTCACTCCGGCCAGCCAGCCTTCGGCCTGCCACCGCAGACGGTCGGCGATCGCGTTCTCCTGCATGTCCTCGATCCGCCAGGTCCGGGACGAGGACTGGCCGGCCGCGGCATCGAGTTCGATCGTGATCTGGGTGCAGACCAGCCCTTGCCTGCGCACCTTCCCCAGCAGATCTGCGCCGAGCTGGCGGGCGAGGAAGCCGAGGGTGTCGCTGCGGGTTGTCGGGGCATCAAGGTCGAGTTCGACCTCGAGCTGTTCGCCCCGGACATGATCGGCGAGCGGGGCTCCTGCCCGCCCGGAGGCCAGGTCGTGCAGATGCCGACCGAAGGCACCGAAGCGCGCGTTCACGTCTTTGGCCTCGAGACGGGCGAAGTCACCGAGGGTGCGCAGCCCCAGCTGCAGGAAGACCTCGATCAGTGCGGTCGCCTCGGCGCCGGCGTATTCCAAGGTGGTGATCGGCTGGGCGGAGAGGAAGTCCACGGTCTGCCCGGGTTCGACCCGACGCGCCTGCCCGGCGGCGAGGACCGCGGCGAAGACGGTGTCGGCGATTCCGGGGAAGAACTCCCACCCGGTGTCGGCGACGAGAGCCGAGACCAGAGTCTCGACAGCACTGGCTTCGTCGGCGTAGCCGTGTCTGAGCGAGTCGAGGGGGATCGCCAATGTGCCCGGGCTGAGCAGGGTGAACCGGGCGACGAGGCCTTCGAGGGCACCGACCCCGGCGCTGAAATGTCGGTTGTCTGCCTCTTCGTCCCAGACCGCGACGTGGGCTTCCGGACAGCGGTATCCCACGGCGCGCTTGTTGTTCCCGGCGGTGATTCCGGCGGCACGGGCAGGAGCATTGGCGGCGATCACCCCGCCCGCGTGGAGGACCGCGACAGGACGGCCCGGAGCGATATCGTGTTCGACCGCTGCGGCCACCGCCGGCCAGTCGGGCACGGTGAGCACGAGGGTGCGGCCGGACTCATCCGACATGGCTGATCACCTTCCGCAGCTGCGTGATCGCCGACCACCGAGGATCATCGGCCGTGTCCGCGTTCGTGTCCGTGTCCTCTGCAGGAACGGCGCGTGCTTCGGCTGCCACGTTCGCAGTCCCTGCGGAGCCCCCGCCTGCCACCACTTCCAGCGTCCCGCGGGACGCTGGTGGGAGTCCCTGATGGTCCCGGCAGCAGGAACCGGTGGGTTCCCGTCTGTGAACGAGCACGGACGAGGCAGGACTGCAGACGTCCGCGACCATGTTCGGCACCCGACCAGCGGGTGTCGGTGATCTCGATCTGCTCCGTGCTGCCGGACATGGGGCGGAGGCTGATGAGGCTCATCCGCCGTTCACGGATCTTCGCCAGGAGTCGGGCCCGTTCGGAAGCGCTCGGGGCGAAGCCGGGGTCGACGAGGATGATGTCGAAGGACTCGATGAGGATCGAGGCCACTCGCAGCCAGTCCTCACCGGGAGTCGCGAGGTTGACGAAATGGTCGAGGTCCACACCGAGGTCGGCGATCGAGGACACGGACGGCTCGCCGAGTCCGATGCCGGCACACCACTTCTGCTCCCGGGTCGCCGCAGCGATCGTCGCCAGCCCGCAGCTCAGCGACAGCCCACCGGTGACGGTGACGAGTTCCCCACGCGGCAGGCCGCCGCGACGGAACAGCGGAGAGAGCACAGGATCCACCGGATGGGGTGGGATCTTATCGAACAGCGCCGCAGCCGTGGAGATCCCCGTCTCCCGGCTGAGCTGTTCGATGACTGGTGCTGCTGACATGACATCCATTATCGAACTGGTGTTCTAAATTGGCAAGATTCAGGCAGCCGCATTCTTCTCCCGGGCGTGTCGCCATTCGGCTTCGAACATCCATGCGATACAGAGGCCGAGGTCAAAGCCGTAACCGCCACCGACGGTGCCAGGATCGGCCGCTTTCGTGATCTTCTTGACCTCGGCGACGCGAACCGCTGTGTTGAACATCATCCGTCCCCTCACTCGACTTTCCAGAGGAAGCAGCTGAGAGCCGTCGGGCAGGTAGAAGGCAAAGGCGGCGGGACCGCGCATCGCTCCGGCGAAGTCCGCTCCGGTGCGTTCGATGCGCAGCTGGTACTTGTGCACCACGGTGTGGTGACGACGGCAGAGCAGGATGAGATTGTCCATGTCCGTCGCCCCTCCCTGCGACCAGGGGCGGATGTGGTGGGCGTCGCATCGTCGGCGGCTCCGGCAGCCGGGGAACTGGCAGCAGACATCGCGCACACTCAGAGCCAGTCGCTGCCGCCTGCTCACCAGACGCTTCGACCGCCCGAGCATGAGGACGTCGCCTCCGGAGTCCTTGATCACCCCGCTGATGAGAGCCTCGCAGCTCAGACGCTCCGCCGTCGCTGCAGTGATGCCTCCGAATCCCTCGATCCGACGAGTCGTGTCCGCGCGCTCTTTCTGCGTCCCGCGGGGACGTCTTCCTCGTACGTCGCCCCCGTCAGCATGTCCGCCCTGGACTTCCCTCCGGCAGGTATCCCCGCGGGGACACCAGTTTCGGTCGCGGCCCTTGCGGGGATGCTCACCATCGGAGGCTCAAAAGCCGGGGCGGCCTCCACTGTGGCGCCGCTGCGGGTGATCACCTCGGCGGAGGCGTGGACGAGCAGGCGGGCACGGTCGGCATCGACCGAACCGGCGGGCGCAGCGCGAGGGAAAGCCCGGATGACCTCCATCAGGCACATCACCTGGGAGACCGGCTCGTACGGCACTTCCCCAGCACTGTTTTCGACTTCATCCTCCGCACCGGACTCTGCCGTCTCGCCCACCTCGGCGATAGGGCGCTCGAGAACCTGACGGGCAGCGTCGAGCATTGTGGCGATCTCCGCCGCTTCATCCTCCTCGAGCTCGGTCGTGATGCGAGTGCGCCCTGGCCCCACCTGACGCATGCTCACACTGTCCTGAGCCAGATACAACGGGAACGGGCCGTTGTCGATCTTGTCGGCCAGCTGCTGATAGTTCTGCGAGATCCGACTGATCTGGCTGCCGGTGGCAAGTGTGGCCAGACGCAGCGCCTCATCGTCGCCGATCCGCTCCCCCAGCCGGGTCACCTCCCTCACCTTTGAGAAGCTGACATCACCGCCCGCCAAACTCTTCTTCACCTTCGGCATCTCCCGCAGCGCCCTCATCACACGCACATACTCGCGAGCCGTGTGCATACTCACGGACGCCACATGCATCACCCACTCGGTCAGGGTCTTCACCCCGACCCATTCCGCCCACAGTCCCCGCCTTTCGACCTCGTCGATGAGGGCGATGACGCGTGCATGGCAGAACGAGATGCATGAGATGTTGCGCCGAATGTCATCCACGATCTGCGCACAGGTGAGGGTGCTGAGATCTACGTCGTCCGCGGATCCCCCATAGTCTTTCGAATCGACGCTCAGCCCATCGAGTTCCGCGGCCTTCGCTGCACGCGGTCGCACCGTCTCCCCCGAGGTCGAATCCGGCGCTGCTGCCTCCCTCGAGCGCCTTGCCCTCTCCACGATCACATCCCATGAATCGCCCCGTTCTTCGTTGCGCATGGCTCCCCTCCCCGCGGCCTTCCGGCCCTCCGGCTCCGCAGCCCCCATGACCGCCGACCGTGCCATCACTCTAGAACTCGGCGCTGACACGAGAATCTCTCTTATCCCTCTTTCCACTCATCATTCATTCCATAGATTCGATTCGTTTTCGTTTCCGATGGTGACACTCGCACACCCGACCCGGGCCACCGGTGCCGTGTCCAGACAACGTGCCCAGACGATGAGTCAGCGACGGCGCATCCGGGTAGGGTGACGTCATGACCGACGAAGCCCACGAGACCAGTACGCACGAATCCTCGACGCGTGATTCCTATGACGCGATCGCCCAGACCTACACGGAATGGATCGCCGATGAGCTCACCGCGAAACCTCATGACCGCGCAGTGCTCGGAGCCTTCTCCGAACTCGTCCTCGGCACCGGTTCAGCCGCGGTCCTCGACATGGGCTGCGGTCCGGGTCGCATCACTTCGTTCCTCGCCGCCCTCGGACTCGGACCGCGCGGACTCGACCTCTCTCCTGCCATGGTCGAACTCGCTCGGGGCCTCTATCCGACGCTTCCGTTCGACGTCGGATCGATGACCGCACTGCCCTATGCCGATGATTCCTTCTCCGGTCTCGTCGCCTGGTATTCGACCATCCACATCCCCGATGAGGAGCTTTCAACCGTCTTCGCCGAGGCGGCTCGCGTCCTTCGTCCGGGCGGCTGGTTCCAGCTGGCGTTTCAGCTCGGCGATCGAGTCGATCACTTCTCCGATCTCGCAGGCTTCGACGTCGACCTCGACTTCCACCGACGCTCGATCGATAACGTGCTCACCGCTCTTGCCCCTCATGGTTTCGTTCCGGCCACCCGTCTCGAACGCGAACCCGATCGGGCAGGCCGCTTTCCGGAGACGACTGGGCAGGGGTACCTCCTCGTGCGTAAGGCCAGTCTCTGAGGTGAGAAGATGAAGGGGATATGAATATCGACATCGTCTTCCATACTCCCGAGATCCCCGGCAACACCGGAAACGCCATCCGGCTTGCCGCGGTCACCGGGGCCCATCTTCATCTCGTCGAGCCCCTCGGCTTCGATCTCTCCGATGCGAAGCTGCGCCGCGCCGGGCTCGACTATCACGACCTCGCCCATGTCACCGTCCATCCATCGATCGACGAACTGTGGAGCCACCTCGGTGAGCGTCGGGTGATCGCGTTCAGCACGCACACGGACAATTCCTTCGCCGAGGTCGAATACCAAGACGGCGACGTCCTCCTCTTCGGGTGCGAGTCGACGGGGCTGCCCGACGAGGTCATCAACGACGACCATGTGGACATGGCGGTGCGGATCCCGATGTTGCCAGCCCGTCGTTCGCTCAACCTGGCGAATTCGGCATCCATCGCCATCTACGAAGCCTGGCGTCAGCACGGCTACGCAGGGGCCTGAACCCGCGTAGACTTCTTCGCGAACGCTTTACCTGAAAGGACCACAATGACCGCAAAGGTGCTCACCGTCGCCGGATCCGACGTATCCGGAGGAGCCGGACTCGAAGCCGACCTGAAGATGTTCGACGAATACGGTGCCTTCGGCACTGCCGCCGTCACCTGCATCGTCACCTTCGACCCCAATGACGGATTCGCCCACGTCCTCGAGTTCATCGAACCAGAGGTCGTCACCCGTCAGCTCGACTCGACGATGGCCGTGCACGAGTTCTCTGCCATCAAGTCCGGAATGCTCGGCTCCGTCGATTCGGCTCTGGTCCTCGCCGAGAAGCTGAAGACCAACGATCTGCCGTACGTCTTCGACCCTGTGCTCGTGTGCAAGGGCGCAGGCACCATGGTCGACCTCAAGGATCTCTTCGTCGAGAACCTCGTACCTCTGGCCACCGTCGTCACCCCGAACCTCGAAGAGGCCGCGACCCTGGCCGGGGTCGGCCCCATCGACTCCGTCGAAGGCATGGTCGAGGCCGCGAAGATCATCCACGGGCAGGGTGCGAAGAACGTCGTCGTCAAGGGCGGAGCCCGTCTCGCCGGAGACGATGCCATCGACATCCTCTTCGATGGTGAGAACGTGACGACTCTGCGTTCGCGCAAGGTCAACAACAAGCTCGTCAACGGCGCAGGCTGCTCCTTCGCTTCCTCGATCGCGGCGGGCATCGCCACCGGTCTGGACATCAAGGACGCGGTCGTCTCCGCGAAGGAGAAGGTCGCTCACGGAATCGCGAACTGCCTCGACAACGCCACCGGCGTCGCCTCGCTCTACCATCCGGCGGCTCGGGTGAGTCCCTCCCCCGAGGTCTCGGTCACCGTCGACTGATCACTGCTGCCGTAGCTGCGTCCCCGCGGGGACGGCAGCCAGTCCGCAGACAGCAGATTGCCCCCGCACACCATTCGGTGTGCGGGGCAATCTGTATGAAGCTGTTGGGAACGCCAGAGATCAGCGCTTGCCGAAGCCCTTGTAGCGGTCCTTGAACTTCTCCACGCGGCCGGCGGAGTCGAGGATGCGCTGCTTGCCCGTGTAGAACGGGTGCGAAGCGGACGAGATCTCGACGTCAATCACGGGGTAGGTGTTGCCGTCTTCCCACTCGATGGTCTTGTCGCTCTTAGCGGTGGAGCGGGTGAGGAACTTGGTGCCGGAAGCCAGATCGTTGAACACGATCGGCGCGTATTCCGGGTGGATGTCCTTCTTCATTTTCTTACCTCTGCTGAATTCTTTCAGGCGCCTGATATGGGTCCGACCCATCTGCCAGTGCCCGAATTCGTCTGCTGGACACGCTCCGAACCGTAGGAACCGGACACGGAGCGACAGTCAATTCTAACTGATGGGCCCGGACAAAGCGATTCGACACGGATCTCCTACACTGTGGCCATGACCACGAAGGAACGCCTGTCCACTCAGTTCACCCTCCAACCCGCCGACACCGCTCCGGAGCTCATGGCCGAATCGACGGCCGCCGCCCTGCCGACGGTCTCCGGCGATGTCGAGGTCTTTGCCATCGACCCGCAGATCGCAGACACTGCGTCTCTCCTCGGGGCCACGGATCTGCCGCCGGCCACCTCGGCGAACTGCGTCCTCGTCGCCGGTTCTCGAGGCGGCGAGGAGCGCATCGCCGCATGCATGGTGCTCGCGAACACGCGGGCCGATGTCAACAAGCGAGTCAAGAAGCTCCTCGACGTCCGCAAGGCGTCGTTCCTCCCGCTCGAGCGTGCCGTCAGCGAGTCCGGGATGGAGTACGGCGGGATCGGACCGATCGGACTTCCGGAGAACTACCGGGTGCTCATCGATTCCCGCGTCGCTGCGGCCGACGAGCTCATCATCGGCTCCGGAATCCGCGGCTCCAAGCTGTTGCTCTCCGGCTCCACACTCGCGTCCCTGTCCGGCGCCGAGGTGATCGAGGACCTGGCCAACGACATCGAGTGACCGTGTCGCTCAGTCCAGTCCCACCGGCCTGTCAGCTGCCGACCGTCAGTTCAGTCCCGCGCGTTCGATGACGAAGTCGATGAGCGGGGCGTAGAGGTTGGGCACGACGTCGTCATCGAGCGGGATGGTCGCCTCGATCTGTCCCTGTTCCTCGGCGACGAAGAGGGCCGGATCGTTGCAGTCGGCGTAGCCGATGGTCCGCAGTCCCCTGCTCGCGGCGGCTCCGGCCCACCCATGGTCGGCCACGACGAGGTCGGGAGCCGATCCGCCGCGGGCGGCGACATCATCGAGCAGGGCATGCATCGGCTCGGCCAGGTGCGTGTGCGGGCTGCCGCCGTGCAGGTGCCAGGTCCACACGTTGTTGATCTGTCGGACGTCGCCCCCGATCTCCGGGACCGGGATCAAGTGGTCACGGGTGTCGATGACGGCGCCTGCCGACTTCGCTGCGGCGGCAATGGCCATGTGCACGGGCAGCAGTCCGGCCGGATGACCGGTGGCAAAGAGGATGCGTCCACCTGCCCGCGTGACCTCACCGACCGCCTCCGCGAGTCTCTCCAAAGCGTCGATGCAGGCGTCAGTGGAGATCGTGTCCACGCCTACGACGAAGTCGAGATCGGGCCGCAGACCACAGCGCTCGACCATCAGCGCGAACACCGAATCATAATCCCAGTTCCGGGTGAGTTCGACGCCGAAGTCGAACTGGCGCTCCTGGTCGAGGAAACGGTGGATGTGCGAGAGGTTGTTCTCTCTCGGAGTGGCAACCTCCCCGGTGATCCGTCCAGCTTCCAGGGCATGGGCTAACGTGCTGCGGTCCACTGATCTCCTCGTTCGGGGCTTTCAGAGCCCGGTTCGGCTCGTCCCAACTCTATCCGTATGAGTTGAACGTAATGGAAATATCGGCCCGAGAGGGCCAGCTGCGCCGACACCCCTTCGCGGCTATTCTTCGTAATTCGATCCATCGACCACGGGCGTGAGCATCCGAATGATGAGTGCGATCATCAGTTCCTTCTCCGCGGGATCGCTCAACGCGACCAGGAGGGTCACTGCGGCAAGCGTGTTGCTGTCGATGCGTAGGCGCCCTTCTCTGCCGAGCAGCAGTGCGTTCCGCTCAAGGAATACAATGAACAGAGCTGCTGCGCTAGGTTTGTTCCCGTCGGCGAGCGGGTGATCCTTGACAATGAAATAGAGCAGGTTCGCAGCCTTCTCTTCGACAGTTGGATAGAGCTCCACATCACCAAATCCTTGATAGATCGCGTTCACCACAGATTCCAGTTGGTTCCCTCGTTCTCGACCGAGTAGACGGTCGGCGGGAAACTCGCGGGCTAACCGAGCGATAACTGAACGAGCTTCTTCGATTGTCAGAGTCCAATTCGGGACCGAAGTGGCCTAAGAAGCGATGTCTCCCTCATCGAACTCACGGAGAAGAGTGATGCCGGGAAGATAGACAGAGAGAACATCAACGACTCCTGCGACCATTTCATCGTTCGCACGTGAGAGTACGTTGACTATCGACCCCAACTGAGCCAGCCGCTCCTCGTTGACTGCGTAGCCAGCTACCAAATAGGCACGCAGCCGTTCGGTAGCCCAGATGCGGAATTTGGTTGCAATCCGGCTCTTCACCCGATAGCCGACTGAGATAATTGCGTCCAGATTGTAGTGAGCGACCCTTCTGCTCACTTTCCGAGAACCCTCTTGCCGAACCTGTAAGAATTCCTTACGGGTTGCCTGCTCGACCAGCTCACCTTCGGAATAGATGTTCTTCAGATGCATAGTGATGTTTTCTCGAGACGTCTCGAAAAGGTCGGCGATCTGCTGCTGGGTCAGCCAAACAGTCTCTCCGTTGAGACGTACTTCGATCGACGTTGACCCGCCATCGGCGCTGTAGAGCTCAATTGTGTCCATGACAGAACTCTAGAGTGCGGTACTGACTCAACCTCTGACTGAAACGAAGGAGGCAAACGCAGGAAGTCCGCTATCAGCCACCTTGGACTGCTCAGTCGTCAGAGTCTTGTGGACGGCGGAGCAGTCGGTGATGGACTGCGCGGGTTTCGAAGGTCAGCCGACAACTGACACGACTCACCCCTCCTGCAGGGCGAAGCAGGTGACCGCCGAGGCGCCGCGACGTTGAGGGAGTCCACTCCCCCGCTCATGGGGATCATCACGGTCGAATCGCAGGCGGCGATCGTCGATCTCTTCAAGCCGTCTCCTTCGGTGCCGAAGACGACAGCCGTGCGTTCTGCTGCGGTGGCGGCGAATTCCCGCAGGCTCACCGAATCATCATCGAGTGCCAGAGCCGCCACATGGAATCCGGCCTTCTGAAGTTCGGCGATCCCGCCGGGCCAGGTCTCGATGCGCGTCCACGGCACCTGGAAGACCGTGCCCATCGACACCCGGATCGACCGGCGATAGAGCGGATCGGCGCAGCGCGGAGTCACGAGCACGGCATCGGCACCGAACGCGGCGGCGGAGCGGAAGATCGCACCGACGTTGGTCGGGTGTTCCAAACTACGCGCTGTGCCGATGAAGGCACATGGGGCATTCACCCCCACTTTCTGAGTTCTAGATTCAGATGAGTCGTTCGACGGCGCGCGCGACGAGTTCGTCGGCCTCCTGTGCGGAATAGACCTCCGGCAGCGTGAGCCGCTCGACGATCAGCCAGTTCAGCGCCATGTGCAACAATCGCACCGACGTCGAATCACCGGGCAGGCCCGAGGCCTTGTGAGCGGCGACGTTGGCAGCAAGGTCGCCGCGGACGCTATCGGTCAGCACCGTCCGCAGCTCGGTACGGCGAGTGGCTTCGAGCCGGAGCTCGAGCAGAGCCAAGTAACCGGATCGGAAACTGGCGACCCGGCGGACGGTTTCGTGCATTGCGTTAGCGAACTTCTCCCGATCCTGCTTGCCGGTGAGATGGTTGGCGATGGTCTGCTCGTCGGGCTGGACCCGCTCGTACACGCGGGCAGCGGCCTGGGTGAGCAGGTCGTCGCGGCTGGTGAAGTAGTTCGATGCCGTCCCCGGCGGCACGGCGGCTGTACCGTCGACCGCCCGCAACGTCAGGCCCCGCGCACCCTGCCCCGCGAGGACCTCGATGGCGGCGTCGACGAGTGCCGCTCTCCTCTCATCGTTCCTCCGCATATTGACACCACTCCAATCGCAGTAGTAACACTCAAACCACTCTGATCATAGTACTTTACATGGAGTGACAATGGTCGCCTCTTGTGGAGCTCTGGAAACCGCTGATCATCGTGCATGCGCTCGCACCGAGCTACTCGGTTCTGCTCCGTCTGGCGCAACTGGTGCGCCGCACGAAAACCGGGCTCACTGTCCGCTGGGACACGTCTGGGCCGGGAGGATGCTGTTCAAGTGTCGTCGTTCGGATCCTCAACGCTGGCCAATTCAGTCCGCTGCACGTGCTGGCGGCCGAAGGGAGGACGTCTCCACTTCGGATCCCGCGCAGCATCAACATCGAGCCGCACTGAGCGGAGCGAATGGAAAGGAGTCTTGATGCGCAAGCTCGTCTATTACATCGGCGTGTCCATCGACGGCCGCATAGCGGGTCCACACGGCGAAGTGGACTTCTACCCCGTCGGCGAGGGCGCGGACGTCGCCACGTACATGGACTGGGTCAACCAGCGCTACCCCGAGACAGTGCCCAGCCAATACCGCCAGCAGGCCGGGCTCGAAGCCGCGCCGAACAAGCGCTTCGACACTGTGGTGATGGGCCTGAACACGTACCACGTCGTGCTCGATCAGGGGACGGCCAGTCCGTACACGCACATGCGTCAATACGTGGCCTCCGCATCATGCGACCGGATCGAGGAGCCTGCTGTGACGCTGGCCCCCGATGCCGCAGCGCTCGTGCAGGAGCTCAAGCGCGAAGAGGGACTGGACATCTGGCTCTGTGGCGGCGGCCGGCTGGCCGGCTCGCTGCTGCCCGAGATCGACGAGCTGATCGTCAAGCGCTACCCCGTCGTGGCCCGTGCCGGTCCGACCCTCGTCGAGGGCTATTTCCGCCCCACGGAGTTCACCGCTGCGGACAGTAGGACGTTCCCGAACGGGGCCAATATCACGTGGTACGAGCGCCGAGCCGAGTGCTGATCTGGTTACCCGCGGCGACTCCGGCGCGGCCCAGGAGTCGATCGCGCAGGCACGGCAGCCAGCACAACTCAAGCGGGACGGCGAGGCCGGAATGCTGGCAGCGTTGCGATGCAACGGGGGTAACGGTCTCGCTGGCAGCGCGGGCAAGATTGACTCGAACTGCTCCCGCCCGTTGGGGCTGTCGAACCGCCCGGGTCCGCTTGGCGGTCCGCCCAGGGAACAATCACTCGTTCAGTCCGGTCCATCTCACTCGCTCCACAAACCCACCAAGGGGCTCGTCAATCCTCACGAAATGGGGTCTGCGGGGACTGTCACGCATTGACGCAGCTGAACGCGGTGATGTCCCTGAGGCCTTCAGCGGGGAGCGTGCTGGATTCGCTGGGCGGCGAAGAAACTTCGCACGCTCGGCGGTGCCCACAGCAGCACGAGCATGAGCAGATGCAGCAGGTCGGTGGGAATCGCGATCCACAGGAAGACGCCGCCCATGGTCGCGGAGTACAGGCTCCCTGCGGTGGCGACGGCCAGGCATGCCGTCAGGGTGATCCGTGCCCACTGCCGACCGCGCAGCACCTTCGGGGTCAGCCACACGAGCACGATCAGATCGAGCAAATGCAGCACGATCGAGTAGATCATCACGAAGACGACGACGCGGCCCATCCACTCCTCGCTAAGCGTGCCAGCGGCCTCCCGTTCGATGGTCGCGATGAGCTTGGACTGGTTGGCGAGCATGAGGATCGGCAGGCTGATGAGCAGCACGATGCTGGCCCCGATGCCGACCACCAGCCAGCGCAGCGCCGCCGGGACGCGGGCCGACTGATGGATGTGCCCGGCCTCGGACGTGGTCGACGGCTGATTGGACGATGCCACGGGTATTCCTCCTCAGGATTTCCTGTTCTTGCTCTCTCGGAACGCCCAGTTGTCGTCGCCGCCCGAACGGCGGTCGCGCGTCCAGGCCAGACGGTGAGCGTCAACGGCACGCCGGTCAGCCGGAAAGACACGGCGGCGTACACGGGCGCGCACACCGGTGCCGCGACCGCTACGCAGCGCCCCCGGCCATGCGGTGTCCATCTGTCACGCACCCAGCATGATTGCGTCACGTTCCCTGTTCCCGGCGCAGCCCCGCCAGGAGGCTCACCAGGCCTCGGTGGAACTCCTCATCCGGATCGAGCCCGCGGGCGAGACCGGCCGACTCGACCAGATGAGGGAAGTCTTCCTCGGGCAGTTCGACCATGGCGGCCGTCCCCGCACCGGACACGGAGCTCAGCCGCTGCGCCTGGATCGCCCCGACGAGGAAGTGCACGATCGCACGCTGCGCCACGACGCGGTCGGTGCCGCGAAACCCCGCGTCGGCGAGGAGGCTGAGCATCGTCTCGATCCAGCGCACGGAGCTCGGCGTATCGTGCCGGTGCTGCAGCAGAAGGGGGACGGCCTCGGGGTGCGCCCCGGCCTCGGCTCGGACTCGTCCGACCAGCTCGACAACCTGGTCCTCCCATGGGGCCTCGTCCACGTCGAGCTCGACGGACGCCCAGATGCGATCCACCACCAGGCGTTCCAGCTCCGAGCGGTCGTCAATGTAGCGGTACAGGGCCATTGCGCTCATCCCGAGTTCCCGCGCAACGCTGCGCATCGACAGCATGGCGTGGCCCTCCCTCTCGAGCACGGCCAGCGCCGCATCCGCGATGTCGGTTTCGGTTCGAGACTTCGGTCGGGGCATTGACGTTCCAGACTGAGCAGGCGTAGATTACAGGTTAGGAGTACAGTGTACACCTACGAAGCCTCGGACGCCGTCGTCGTCATTGGCGAGAAGCCGTCCGAACACGCGCCTATTCCTCGCGGAGGTTGCCGATGACAACACTTGCCCCAAAGACGCTGTCAGAATGGATCACCACGAACGGCACACCACAGTCACACCTCGATCCAGAGGCCCCGCTGGACGAGCTTGAGCCCGTATCCGAACTGATCGGTGAGGCGCGCGTCGTCGCCCTCGGTGAGAGCTCTCACCATACCTCGGAGTTTTACCAGATACGGCACCGGATCCTAAGCTATCTCGTCGAGCACCACGGATTCACAGTTCTCACACTGGAAGCACCGTTCGCCGAGGCCGAAGTGGT
Organism: Brevibacterium sp. LAARM3_SD1; assembly: GCF_057364765.1. Lineage (NCBI taxonomy): Bacteria > Bacillati > Actinomycetota > Actinomycetes > Micrococcales > Brevibacteriaceae > Brevibacterium > Brevibacterium sp. LAARM3_SD1. The sequence continues at coordinate 60,738 of NZ_JBNFOL010000005.1, forward strand.
CTCCGATTGGGTACATGGTGGCCCCGGCGAGGTCGAGCGCGTCGCATCCGATGGGATCGCGATGTCCCTGGGCGACGCCCCGGAGATGTATGAGACCCTCCGCTGGCTACGGGCCCGCAATATGAGCGGGAGTTCGCCGGTGGACTGCGTCGGTATCGACTTGCCCGGTTCGATCGGCTCCCCCCTGGCGGCCCTGGAACGAATCGCACCCTACCTGCGTAAACACGACCCCGCATCCGGCCCCACACTGGACCGCGCTATCGAACTCGTCAGCCGATATCACGACCGCTTGGCCACCATGGTCCTGGGCAACTACGCCACCCTTCCGGAGCACGACCGTGATGAGCTGAGCAGCACTCTGAGCGAACTCGTCGCCCGGACCGAGCGAATGACCAGCAGTCGACGCGTCGCCGGCAGCGCTGCCGAGCATGCCGAGGTAGTGCACCACCTGCGCGGCGCGTGGCTCGTCGACCAGGTCCACCGGTCCTTCCTCAGCGAAGACATGGGCATCGCCTCGACGTTCCGCGACGTCTACCTGGCGGAATCGGTCCTGCGATCGCTCAACGAGGACCCGGCGGCCAAGGTCGTCGTCGCGGCTCATAATTGGCACATCAAGAAAGAGCCAGAACGTGGCGACGACGGGCAACTGCTCTACCCAGCTGGATACCATCTGGCCGCTGCCCTGGGCGAAGACTATCGGTCAATCGGCCTCACGGCCCGCGCCGGACGGACCGCCATCACCAACGGTGCAGCACTCGACGGCTCAGGGGCGTTCCCCTTCCAGGAAGCACCCCAACCGAAACCGGAAGCCGACTGCGTGGAGTCCGCCTTCGCCGGGGATGCTCCCTGGACGCTGGTCGACCTGCGGAAGGCAGCGCCAGAGGTGAACGATGCGGAGCGTTTCAGACGCATGAGAATGGCCGACTACTTCCTCGAACAGCCGGCGTTCGAGAGCTTCGACGGCCTGGGTTGCGTCGCCAGAACGTCGGGAACTCTGTACACCCGATCGGCCAGATGAAATCCTCGCCGTATACACCCGAAGGATGGCTGCCATGGTCATTGACGCGCAACCGGCTCCGACCGTGACTATTCGACTCGGAGCGCTGATGTGGGCAGTACAACCTTTGTACATCGGGGCCGAGCTCCTCACCGCGACGGCTGTAACCACCTCTTACAGCCTGATCAATAATACGATCAGCGATCTCGGAGCGACCACATGTACATCTATCGGGTATTCGTTTGGCCAGGTTCCGGTCTGTTCCCCGTGGCACCTACTTCAGAACGTCTCGTTTGTCGTGTTCGGCCTGCTGCTCGCGGGAGGAGCGCTTCTTCTCAGGGGTTGGCCGCGGAGAGGGCTGGCGGCCAGCACGACGGTGGTGCTATGGGTTCTCGCCGGGCTCAGCTCGATTGCGACCGGACTCGTCCCACTCGACCGGGACCTGGAATTGCACGCCGTCATGTCTCTGCCGGTTTTCCTCGCTCAACCGCTGGCCCTGCTTACCGCCAGCTTTGTTTTGCGGCATCGACCAGTGCTCGCCCGCTCTACTCTGGCCGTCGGATTTGTGTCACTGGTAGCAACGGGCGTTTACCTCGCCCGCGTTGGCAACGCCGAACTCGGCGGATTGTTCGAGAGACTAGCACTGTGGCCAGCCTACCTGTGGCTCCCAGTCCTCGCCGTCGTCGCCTATTGCGACAGCCGTCAAGACGGCTACTTCGTCGCGTAGAACGCCACCGCCGCCGCAGCAGCGACGTTCAGCGAATCCACCCCGGCCATCATCGGGATCGTCACCCTTTTGTCGAGCCGCTGCTCAGTCGCCCGAGTCAATCCATGACCCTCGGACCCGAAGACCAGAGCGAGCTTCTCATGGTCTTCAGCGACCAATTCCTCCAAGGTGATCGCCCCCTCGCCCAGCGTCATGCCCGCGACGACGAACCCTGCATCCTGGAGAGTACCGATGCTCTCTGGCCAAGGATCGATCCTTGTCCAAGGGACCTGGAAGACCGTGCCCATCGACACTCGGACAGCTCGCCGGTACAACGGGTCGGCGCAACGCGGAGTCACGAGGACCGCATCGACGCCCATCGCGGCTGCACAACGAATTAGAGCACCAACATTCGTATGGTCGACGATGTCCTCGATGACGACGATGCGCCGGGCGTCCTCGACCAAGGAGGCGACCGGGGACAGGACGGGACGACCCATCGCGGCCAGGGCGCCTCGGTGGAGGTGGAATCCGGTCAGCGTTTCGACGGCGGCATCTGTGCCGATGAAGATCGGCACATCGCTGACAGAAATGATGTCGGCGAGATCGAACAGCCATTTCGGGCTGGTCAGGAAGGAACGGGGTGACAGTCCGGCGGTGTGAGCGCGGCGGATGATCTTCGAGGATTCGGCGATGAACAGTCCCTCGGCGGGTTCGCGGACGCTGCGCAGGGCGACATCGGTCAGCTGCGTGTAGTCGCGCATTCCCTCGAGTCGCCCGTGCAGACCATCGCCCGAGCCGACCCCTGACTTCCCGGCCTCCGCACCGTCGGCAGTCAGGTCCGCTTCGTCGAAGAAGCGCAGACGCTCGACGGCGATCCCGAGTTCGGCGGATCGGTCGATGACCTGCTGGCGGGTCAGAGGTGCCTTGGCCGGCGTGTTCACAGCACTCCCCAGTTCACAGCTCCACTCACAGCGTGACGATCCTCCAGATCGCGACGAGGCCGAGGATGACGATGACCGTGCGCAGCAGCACCGGTGAGAACCGCCGGCCGATTCGCGCCCCGAAGTACCCGCCGATGAGGGAGCCGATGGCGATGCAGATCACGGCGATCCAGTTGATCCGGTCGTGGCCGACGATGATGTATGTGCTCGCCGAGACCGTGTTGACGACGAGGACGAGCACGTTCTTCAGACCGTTGAGACGCTGCAGATCGTCGGGCAGCATCAGACCGAGCAGGGCGATGAGGATGATGCCCTGGGCGGCGGCGAAGTAGCCGCCGTAGATCGCGGTGAGGAAGACGACGAGGAGCACGGCGATGTAGCGGCCCGTGGACAGTCGATCCCCCACCGAGGCGGCCCGATGCTCGACGCCGGCAGCCTCGGCCCGGCGTAGGGACCGATGCTTCAGATACCGCGAGAGATACGGCTGCCCCACGACCATGATCAGAGCCACGACGAGGAGGACGGGCACGATCGTCTCGAACGCATCCTCGGGCAGGTGCAGCAGCAGATACGCCCCGGTCAGCGACCCGAACAGTGAGGCGGGAACGAACCCGAGGATCCGCTTCCATTGCCCCCGCAGCTCTTCGCGGTACCCGAACGAGGAGGCGATGTTGCCGGGGATGAGACCGACCGCATTGCTCATCGTCGACACCACCGGCGGAACTCCGAAGGCGACAAGTGCCGGGAAGGTGATGAGAGTTCCGGAGCCGACGACGGCATTGATGCCACCCGCCGCGATTCCGGCGACGATGACGAGGCCGATCTGCCACGGCTCGAGGCTCAGGTGCGCCAGGAACTCCATGCTCAGAGGGCGGAACGTGCGTGGTAGCGCTGACCGTCCCGGGTGAGCTTGACGTCGATGCCGAAGGTCGCAGCGAGATTCTCCGCAGTCAGGGTCTCCTCGATCGGACCTGCAGCAAGATCGGTGCCCTCGGACAGCAGCAGCACGTGAGTGATGCCCGCGGGAATCTCCTCGACATGATGGGTGACCATGATCGTCGCCGGAGCCCACTTCGACGACAGGATCTCCGAGAGCGCACCGAGCAGCTCCTCACGCCCTCCGAAGTCGAGTCCGGAAGCGGGCTCGTCGAGCAGCAGCAGCTCCGGGTCGGTCATGAGTGCACGCGCGATCTGCACGCGCTTGCGCTCGCCTTCGGACAGCGTGCCGAAGGTGCGATCGGCCAGATGCGTGATGTGGAACGCGGCCAGCAGATCACGGGCACGTTCGATATCGTCCTGCTCATACTCCTCCACCCAGCGCCCGGTGACGCCGTAGGCGGCGGTGAGGACGGTGTCGAGGACCGCTTCGGAACTCGGAATGCGGTTGGCCAGAATCGTCGAGGCATAGCCGATGCGCGGACGCAGTTCGAACACATCGACGCGCCCGAGCTGCTCCTCGAGGATGGTGACCGTACCCGTCGTCGGATGCATGCGACCGGCCGCGATTTCGAGCAGGGTCGTCTTGCCCGCACCATTGGGTCCGAGCACCGCCCAGTGCTCGCCCTCGGCGACGGTCAGCGAGAAATCGTCGAGGAGGAAATTGGTCCCCCGGCGCACGGACACAGAATCCAGATTCAGGACTTCACTCATATCCTCAGACTCTATCGCAGACGAGCCGTCTATCCTGGTTCGACATGGACCTCACGACCGACTCACTGCTGCTGACCCTGGCGCTCAACCACCGTCTGCGCTCGACCCTGCCTCCTGACGAGGTCTCCTCTGCCTTCCTCGACGACGATCGTGATGTTCCTCTCATCGTCTCCGATGAGGTCTTCGACTCGGCCGTGCCCACCGGTCTGCTGCTATTCACCGCCGAGGCGGCCGCCGCCGGAATCACGCATGCGCGCTTGGCGCTGCACCACCCGTCCCTGCCGCATACGACTCCCCCGGTCGATCGCACCGCCAGGACGAAGGTCGGCCGCCACTCGGCCCCCGTCGTCCTTCACCGCGGTGACGAACAGGCGGCGATCGCCCTCATCGGCGCCGAGGCGAACGTGGAGATCCTGGCCTGTGCCCCCGCCGTCTTCCGCCCCGTCACGGTCGGAACCGCTGCAGAGGCGCTGCGGCGTCTGCGCCTGCTGGTGATGGAGGGCCTGGGGCTCATCGAGACCATCGACGTCCCCGAGGAATGGCGACAGGGGCCGTGGCGCGACTGGCAGGAGGAGCTGTCGACACTGCACCCGATCTCCCGGCTCATCCCCACCGAGGCGGATTCCCGAGCCATCTACGCCGCACTCGACATCCATCAACGGATGCGCACGGTCTTGGCCCCGGCCACCATCGCCCCACCCCGGTTCGGTGCGCTGCTGTCTCAGCTGCACCCCGCCGCCGCGGACTACATCATGGCTGTGGCTACGATGAAGGGGTGAATGAGACGCCCCAGGCCCATGCCTCCCAGATCCCCGTCCAGCTGCTCGTCATGGACGTCGATTCGACGTTCATCAACGAGGAGGTCATCGACCTCATCGCCGCCCACGCCGGAGTCGGAGACAAGGTCGCCGACATCACCGAACGGGCCATGGCCGGCGAACTCGACTTCGCCGCCTCCCTGGCCGAACGGGTCGCCCTGCTGACCGGACTGCCGGAGACCGTACTCGATGAGGTCCGCGAGCAGATCACCCTCACCGAGGGGGCTGCCGACCTGGTCGCGGCCGTGCACTCCTCCGGTGGCCAGGTGGCCTTGGTCTCGGGCGGATTCACCGCCATCATCGCTCCCGTGGCCGCAGAATTGGGGATCACCGATGTCTTCGCCAACGGACTCGATGTCGAGGATGGCAAGCTGACCGGGCGGACGAACGGCCGTGTCATCGACCCGAGCGCCAAGGCGGAGATCTTCGAGGATCTGCTGGCCGCCGGTGGGTACGACCGGGCCGCCTCGGTGGCGGTCGGGGACGGCGCCAATGACATCGGCATGATCGAAGTCGCCGGACTCGGAGTCGCCTTCTGCGCGAAGCCCGCTCTCGTCGCCGCAGCGGATGCGTCGGTGGAGACTCGGGATCTGCGTGCCGTGATCGATTTCGTGACTGCCCGTGCGGACGGGTCTCACTGACTGAAGACGACTGTGGCCCTGACGATGCATTCGTCAGGGCCACAGTCGTTCGGCTCGGGCGGAGCTCTATGGGGTCTCAGACCCCGTGGAAGACCCGGATCTGCGGGGCCGGGTAGTGTCCCGGCTCCACGTCCCAGCTCTCGAGGTCGAAGACCGCGATCGACGAGGGACGGAACGTGTCGGGAACCCCGCCTTCCGGATTGAGGTGGCCGACCACCTCGGCGACGGTCGGCTGGTGGCCCACGATATACGCGCACTGCGCATCCGCGGGGATCGAGTTGATCGCATCCAGCCAGTCGTCGACGGACCCGGAGTACAGCGAGGGATCCTCGCGCAGGGTCAGGTCACCCGGTTCGTCGAGGGTTCCTCCGTGAGCACGGTTGACGGCTTCGACGACAGCCTGTCCGGTCTGCACGGTGCGCCTGGCCGCCGAGGCGATGGCCACATCGGGTGACCAGCGCTCGGCGATCTCGGCACCGGCCTCGACCGCTTGAGCCAGACCCTTCGCATCCAGTGACCGTTCGAAGTCGGTCGGACCGTGCGCTTCCGCCTTGGCGTGGCGGGCGAGGATGAGCACAGGCATGAGCTGTCTCAGGCGCCGGTCGAGTGGAATCCGCCGTCGACGTGGATCATCTCGCCGGTGGTGGCGGGGAACCAGTCGGAGAGCAGGGCGACGATGGCCTTGCCGGCAGGAGTGGTGTCCTTCTGATCCCAGCCCAGGGGTGCGCGGTCGCCCCACATGTCTTCGAGCGTGCCGAAGCCGGGGATGGAGGTTGCGGCGGTGGTCTTCAGCGGTCCGGCCGAGACGAGATTGACGCGCACTCCGTCTTCGCCGACGTACTTGGCGAGGTAGCGGGCGGTCGATTCGAAGGCGGCCTTGGCCACACCCATCCAGTCGTAGACCGGCCAGGAGATGGTCGCGTCGAAGGTCAGACCGACGATTCCGGCGCCCTTGTTCAGCACGGGCTTCGCGGCCACAGCAATGGCCTTGAGCGAGTATGCGGAGACGTGGATAGCCGCAGATACGGAGTCCCACGGGGTGTCGAGGAAGACTCCGCCGAGGGCATCCTTCGGTGCGAAGGCGATGGCGTGGACGATTCCGTCGATGTTGCCGCCGAGGCGCTCGGGCAGGGCTGCGAGATCCTCTTCGTTCGTGGCGTCGAGTTCGATGACCTGCGGGGTCTCGGGCAGGCGTTCGGCGATGACCTGAGTGATCTTCATCTGGCGGCCGAAGCTCGAGAGGATGACCTCGGCTCCCTGCTCCTGTGCGATGCGAGCAGCGGCGAAGGCGATCGACGCCTCGGTGAGCACGCCGGTGACGAGAATGCGCTTTCCGTCAAGAATTCCCATGGTGGTCCTTTCGAAAGGAAGGTGGTTGCGTGTGCATGACGCCGCTTCGGGCGGTGTCTCTGTATCGAAGTCTACGGGCTGTGGCCCGGCCGCCGCATCGTCTGCGGCCCAGGATCCGGTGGTGGCCGGCCCGGCGCCGTCTGGGTCAGTGGCCCATGCCCAGTCCGCCGTCGACGGGGATGACGGCACCAGAGATGTAGGCGGCTTCGTCCGAGGCCATCCAGCGCACGACCTTGGCGACCTCTGCGGGTTCGGCGAAGCGTTTGGCCGGGATCGTCGACAGGTATTCTTTCTGCTGCTTCTCGCTGAGCTCATCGGTCATATCCGTGCGGATGAACCCGGGGGCGACGACATTGGCCGTGATTCCGCGGGAGCCGACCTCACGAGTGATGGAGCGGGCGAAGCCGACGAGTCCGGCCTTCGAGGCCGAATAGTTCGCCTGGCCGGGCACTCCGTAGAGACCCGACACCGAGGAGATGAGGACGATGCGGCCCTTCTTCGCTCGGATCATGCCGGTGATGCCGCGCTTGACGGTGCGGAAGGCGCCGGTGAGATTCGTGTTGATGACGGATTCGAACTCATCATCGTTCATCCGCATGAGCAGGTTGTCGGCGGTGATTCCGGCATTGGCCACGACGACCTCGACGGGGCCGAGCTTCTCCTCGATCTCGGTGAATGCCCGATCGATCGAGTCGCTGTCGGTGACATCGGCGGCCACTGCCAGCGCCCCTTCCGGGGCCTGACCGTTGCGGGAGGTGACTGCCACCTTGTCCCCCTGGGCGAGGAATTCCTCGGCGATGGTGCGACCGATTCCGCGGTTGCCGCCGGTGACGAGGACTGTGCGTGGATCTGACACGTTGGTCTCCTGTTGATCGACTGTGTTCTTCAAATCTATCGTGGACAAACCTATCCTGTCCTTTGGTCGATGGATACGACTCTCACAAAGGACGAGTATCATGTTTGGCAGTCATCGATCGAAGAAGGATATGGTCAGGCACTCTCAGCAGATCACAACGGCAGACACCGCCCTTGATGATGATATGAAGTCTCGGATCATCAAGTATTCGATCACCATGGGCATCAGGACGGCCTGCTTCGTGGGCGCCTATTTCGCTTTCGTCGCCGATCTGCACATCCTCATGTGGATCTGCGTGGCCGGAGCTGTAGTCCTCCCCTATCCGGCGGTGATCTTCGCCAATGCGGGTCGCGAACGCACCCGCGATGATCAGTCCGCGCTGCTCGATCAGGCCCCGCTGGCGGAGCTGCCGCCCGCACGGGGTGAGACGATCTCCGGCGACACCCTCGCCGGGGAGACCGTTGATGATGAGCCGGTCGACGACGCAGACTTCACTGCTGCCGCACCGGGCACAGCCGAATCCGACCAGGACGACCACAGCCCAGACGAGGAGAGCGAGACGATTCCGGGTGAGACCGTCCCGGGTGAGACCATAGAAGACGACGACAGGAGTGACCAGGCTTGAGCGAGCAGCTGCAGTGTTCCGCGAAGGAATGCCGGGAGTTCGCAACCCGCGCCCTGCTGTGGAACAATCCCCGCGTCCACAGTCCCGAGCGGAAGAAGACGTGGTTGGCCTGCGATGAGCACCTCGACTATCTGCGCGACTTCCTGACGCTGCGCGACTTCTTCATCACCGACGTCTCCGTCGACGAGATTCCGGAGGACGCAGGTTGAGCCGCTATTCCTTCCTCTTCTCCGCACGCTGGCTCAAATACATCGCCATGGCGATCATCGTCATCATCGCCTGCGTGTTCCTCGCCCTATGGCAGAAGGACCGCCGCGATCAGCGGGAGCAGGAGATCGCCACGATCACCGCGAACTACTCCGCCGACCCCGTCGACATCTCCTCGGTGCTCTCGACACCGAATTCCACGCTGGAGACCACCGACGAGTGGACACAGGTGGAGCTGACCGGTCAGTTCTCCGATGAGAACACCGTCCTCGCACGCAATCGCACCGTCAATGACCAGCCCGGCTTCTATGTGGTGACTCCGTTCGAAATCGCCGGCGGGTCGACGATCGCCGTCGTCCGCGGCTTCACCGCCGAAGAGGACTCCGTGCCACCGGCACCGCAGGGTGAGCAGACCGTCGTCGCTCACCTGCGTCCCGCTCAGGACGGATCCGAGGATGAGAACCCGAAGGGCCTCATCAGAGCCATCGATCCCGCGCGCATCCCCGGAATGGATGACGGCTATGCGCACGTCTACGTCGAGGCCTCACCGGCGGAGACCGGTGGTGCCCCGGAAGAGGGACTGACCCCGCTGCCGATGCCCGAGCTCGATCCGGGCAACCATCTGTCCTATATGCTCCAGTGGTTCGCCTTCGGAATCATGATCATCATCGCCGTGGTCATCTCGGCCCGTCGTGAGCGCAAAGCCGCCGCCGAGGCGGTCGAGCACGGCATTGCCGACGGCGAAATGGTCGTCATCGACAAGGCCGCACTCGATGCAGGCGCGAAGATCAGCCAGCCGGGCAGCCGGTACGGCCGCAATCGCTGGGCCTCACCGACCGTGCGCGGGCAGGCCGAAGCCGATGAGGATGCCCTGTTCGAGGAGCGCTTCCGCTCTCAGTGAGCCGCCTCGGGCGAGTCTCGGCGAGCCTGCTCAGGCGAGCGTGACGAGGTCGAGGTACGTGTCGTTCCACAGATCCTCGTCACCGTCGGGCAGAAGCAGCACACGGTCGGGATCGAGCGCGGACACCGCACCCTCATCGTGTGTGACGAGCACGATCGCACCCTCGTAGCGGCGGATCGCCGAGAGGATCTCCTCACGCGAGGCCGGATCGAGGTTGTTCGTCGGCTCGTCGAGCAGCAGCACGTTCGCGCTCGAGACCACGAGGGTGGCCAGAGCCAGACGTGTCTTCTCACCGCCGGAGAGCACTCCTGCGGGCTTGTGCACATCGTCACCGCTGAACAGGAACGATCCGAGCACATTGCGCACCGCCGTGTCATCGAGGTGCGGGGAGTTCCGCGACATGTTCTCCAGCACGGTGCGCTCGAGGTCGAGGGTCTCGTGCTCCTGCGCATAGTAGCCGAGCTTGAGACCGTGTCCGGGCACGACTTCACCGGAATCCGGTTCGTCGAGTCCGGCGAGCAGACGCAGCAGAGTCGTCTTGCCCGCGCCGTTGTAGCCGAGCACGACGACGCGTGTGCCCTTGTCGATCGCGAGGTCGACACCCGTGAACACCTCGGTCGAACCGAAGCTGCGTGAGAGTCCTTCGGCCGTCAGCGGTACGCGACCGCAGTCGGCCGGGGCCGGGAAGCGCAGATTCGCGACCTTCTCTGTGGCACGTTCGTCCTCGAGGCCGGCGAGCAGCCGGTCGGCACGTTTGGCCATCTGCTGTGCGGCTACGGTCTTCGTCGCCTTCGCCATCATCTTGTTCGCCTGAGCGTTGAGGGCCGCGGCCTTCTTCTCCGCGTTGGCACGTTCGCGGCGACGACGCCGCTCATCATCCTCACGCTGTTTGAGGTACAGCCGGTAGCCCATCGAATAGATGTCGATGGTCTGACGGGTGGCGTCGAGGAAGAAGACCTTGTTGACCACTTCGTCGATGAGGTCGAGGTCGTGGCTGATGATGATCAGGCCACCGGAATAGGCCTTGAGGTGGTCACGCAGCCACAGCACGGATTCGGCGTCGAGGTGGTTCGTCGGCTCGTCGAGGATCATCGTGTCCGGAGCCGAGAACAGGATCCGGGCGAGCTCGACGCGGCGGCGCTGACCGCCGGAGAGCGTGCCGATCTCCTGACTGATGAGGGCTTCGTCGAGGCCGAGATTCGCAGCGATGGCGAAGGCTTCGGATTCGGCGGCATAACCGCCGGCGGCGATGAATTCGGCTTCGATGCGCGGGTACCGATCGATGGCCTTCGTCGCCACCTTCTCATCCGGCGAAGCCATCTGACGTTCGGCCTTCCGCAGACGTTTGACGAGGACGTCGAGGTCGCGCACCGAGAGAATGCGCTCCATGCCGGTGGCGGTGAGGTCGCCGCTGCGCGGGTCCTGCGGCAGGTAGCCGACGGTGCCGGAGATCGACACGGATCCCGATTGAGCGGGGTGTCCGCCCATGATCACCTTGGTCAGGGTCGTCTTGCCGGCGCCATTGCGCCCGACGAGACCGACACGGTCGCCCTTATCGACGCGGAAGGACACCTCGGACATGAGGGTGCGGGCGCCGACGGCGACTTCGAGGCCGGAGGCCTGAATCATTCTGTCTCCAAACTGCGGCCGATGAGTTCGGCCAGGAATTCTTGGGGGTGGATGCCGCGAGCCTGTGCCCGGGCGACGAGTTCATCTGCGACTGCGGACGGCACCCGACACGACACGACGGTGGTGGCCGGCGCAGCCTCTGCGGTGGCGGGCTCGGTGAGGACGTCCTCGTGCAGGGACGTGACTGACGGTTCCTCTGCCGGTGCGTCCTCAGCTGCCGCAGTCGACGTCCCGCGGGACGAAACCGGGGCCCTCCGGCACAGCCGTGCCCTTCTGGAATGCGGTGGCTGCGGCGCGGGCTCGATCATCGGCGGCCTCATTGAGTTCGTGGTTGTTGTGGCCTTTGACCCACTCGAACTCGACCGTCCGCCCGCTCAGCGCCTCATCGAGGGACGCTAAGAGGTCCTTGTTGAGGACTTCTTTTCCATCGGCCTTCTTCCACCCTTTGCGTTTCCACCCCGGCATCCATTTGGTCAGGGCGTTGATCACGTACTGCGAATCACAGTATATCTTCAGACTGTCGTCGCACTCGGCGGTCGACCAGAGCAGGTCGAGGACGGCCATGAGCTCACCGCGGTTGTTCGTCGCATTCTTCCACCCGCCGGCGTGCCAGGAGGTGTCGTCGATGTACCAGGCCCACCCGGCGGGTCCGGGGTTGCCGAGCGCGGATCCGTCGGCGGCAGCGATGATCGTCAATGGTTCTCCTTGGAAAGTCGGATTCCATTCTTTCACGCCGCATGCGAGTTCTCGGTCCGCGGGGCGGTGATCTCCGCGACCCCGGCACCGGTCACGGACATCCCACCCAACGACGATCGCTGAGACGGGGTGACCTTCTCAGGTCGCCCCGCCTCGGCGATGGTGTTGGGTATCGGATCAGATATTGAAGCCCAGCGCCCGCATCTGTTCGCGGCCGTCCTCGGTGATCTTCTCCGGGCCCCATGGCGGCATCCAGACCCAGTTGTGAAGCCTACCCTCTTCGTGGAAACGCATCTTGACCAGGCCTTATACGCTTCGTGCCTAACACTTTCACGCCGTTTCACGCACAAAACCCCGCACAATGACCGGACACTATTTGACTGAGGATCGGGCGGAGGATGGAGGGTGCTGAAGGGTGCTCGCAGGCACGAAGCTGGTCTTGCAGATGCTGCTTCAACACACTCATGCCAAAGTGAATTCTCGAACGTAGGTACGACGTGATTCGGTGTGCACCTCGTCCACACATGTGCATCAGGACGCTGCAGAGACTAGACGCAGACGCGTTGGCCGAAGTGCTTGCGATGCGTGTCGAGCAACGCGTGCGAGCAGTACTCGTTCGAGGTCGTCGCCGTCGGATCCAACCTTCTTCAAGTACCTCGGCGCAGCCTTCTTCACGAAACGGATCGCCTTCGCGTCGATGGCCGACTCCATCGACAGTCCCAGAGTTGCCCAATCCTGGACAAGCGCGTAAGCGACTGGATTGCTCCTCACATTGTTGGGAAGAGAGCCATCTGCCCGTCGCCGCGTTCCAGTCGAGACTACTGCCGCTATCTCGCCCAGATCGACTCGTGGAGTGCCCCTTTCGGCCGGACGCGAGCCCAGGTCGAACTGGCGATCTTCGATTAGACGCGAGACCGGCCCGAAGCGGCTCCACTGCCCTCGTGACGAAGCGATGATCGAGAGACTCGAACTTCTGGTAGCGACGGCGCACCAGGTACCGGTGGCACGACTCCGGTCTTGCGTCCGGTTTGTCCTCGCGATTGTTCGCGCCGGACCTTCCCTCGAGAAGACTGTCGCCCCGGGAGTCCAGGCCGTGAGGCCCGAATGGTCACCGGGGCGTTACACGAGACAGAATACCGAAACCGTGCCCTCGGCGCGAGACGAACCCGCTCTCGTAAGGAGCGATGATGAGCTGAGCGCGTTCGCGGGCATTAACGGCGATGGATACAGCCATGATGGAGTATTCATCGGTATAGCGGATCTTAGATGATCCCTTTCTGTTGCCCGCACAACGAAACCATGCGGGCACAGTCGAACACGCGATTCAGGCGGAGCGCTTTCTCCCCGTGTTCTTGCGCCTGTGGCTCATGCGTTCGAGCAGACTGGACGCCTCGTCTTGCAGTCCCTGGGTCAGGGCGAAGTGATCAGCCTCCAGGGATTCCGGAGGGACGGGCACACCCCACTCGATCAGGACTCGAAGTAGATTGGGCAGAGTGGCATGGATCTTGCCGCTGCGCGGCGTGTCCATGCTCCGCACCTTCTGGTGCAACACTGGCGGCAGGCCGACCATACGTAGGCGAATGGTCTTCCAACCTAGATGGTAGGTGGCGCGGTCCTTGCGAAGTTCCGAGTCGCCTTTCTTGGCATGCAGGTCACCGTCGTACTCAACGATGATGCGATGTCCCGGAATCGTCACGTCCGAGGCGGAATATCCAGTCACTCCTTCTCCGTGGCGCACCTCGATGCCCGGCAACAGTTGTTTCAGGGCCAACCACAATGTGATTTCTGACTTCGAGGTGTTGGACTGGCAGGAAGGGCAGTTGCTTCTGTTGTTACGGCTGCGCAGAAAGACAGGGATGCACCAGCGGTTGGCACAGACTGGGCACTCCCAGATGATGTCGAACTGGGACGTGGCCCGGAACATATCGGGGCGCAGTCCGAGGTTGAGTTCGGAGAACTGCGATGAGAGACGAGAATTGTCGACGTTCAGAAATTTGCTCTTTCGTCCGGAGTTATCTTCCTGCAAGCACGTCCAACACCTGCTGCCCAATTGCATGAGGGTACGAACAGGAATGGCGCAGGGACCATGCGCCCGACAGCGTATGAGTACCACATCGGAGTAGCTGGTCAGGTAAGTGGCAGGGTCCCCGTTCTCTCGCATCCAGCAGTCGGGGACCAGGAAATTGCGCTTGTTCCCCTTGGGGTCAACGAAACCATCACCGATCCGGTACTGGTGGGAGGCGAGCATCCGATGTCCGCGGTTTCGCTCCAGCTGCCATCCTTCACTGATCCATCGGTCGAAAGACTGAGCCGGTTGACCTCCGTCTTCCAAGGTTCGGCGCGCGGCTTCCCGCGTGCTCTGTTTCAGGGCGAACCACGAATCGACGCCGAAGAGGTCGCGGGCCGAGATGTCGACCAGACCGGGGATTCCGTCGCGGGTCTGGGCGACAAGGTGCGGATGATCTACTTCGTGGATGCTGTCGAAGGCGAAGCCCGCCCAGATGTCGGAGCGGTGGACTCGTTCGCCACTGCTCTCAAACATGGTCATATCTCATTGTCTCTCACTTCTTCCTGCGTATGCTGGGGGACCTCACCGTCCACCGTGTTCGTCCACCGCGAGAGCCTGCCCGATGGCACCGAGTGTGATCTCGTACGCACACAAGAATCACGCTGAATCGTCTCGGGCACGAACCAAAGTCAGACAGCACCTCCCCAAGCCATATGGAGCGCTGTCGGCACACCGTCTCGCAACACGTTCTCCTGTGGCAGAATCGTCCGCATGAACGGAGTCGAAGATGACACCAATGAATCAAACGCGGCATTCGGCCCGTGGAGTGACGATCTAATTTTTGTTCCGGCGGCGGCTAGAACTACAACACTACGAGGACAACAAGATACGTGTCGGTCGATCATCAACGCAATTGGTGGTGTGAGCGTTCTTGGTCCGGAGAAAGGAGTGCGTTGGCGTGGACAGGCCAACATTGCTTGGCGGTTAGAATCGGGTGCCACCGCGCGGGAATCGTAGGTGACTCCCTCAATGAGCACGAACTTAACATGATTGACACGGCTCGACGCATCGGCGTCGCTGACGCCCAGCACGCTGGGGACTGGGAAATTCTCGCTCGCTATCGACACAACGGTGCCGCCACTCGGCTCATCGACATCACCACCGACCCGTTCGTTGCTCTATTTATGCTGTGTGATGACGTAGCCGAAATAGGCACAGATGAAGTTGACGGAGTACTGATCGCTGTGCGGCGCGACGCGCTCAGCCCAGTCAGTAAGCCGTGGGTGGACGGCTCGTATCAGGCGATGCTCGGAAGAAAGTCGCGTGCCTCGATGGTCATCACAACCCCGCCTATCGATCCACGCATTGCTGCGCAGCGTGGAGAGTTCATGTTCTCGACATCGCCACTGACGGAGACCGAAGCACCGGAGTGTGAGCTGTTCGCGGTTCGGCGGCCGCAGGCCTCGCATAGGGGAAAGCTCGAGACGGCAATGGGTAATGAGCAGCTCACCAGTAAGAGGGGACAGCCTCAACGCGCATATCCCAACCTAATGGGAATCCGTATCCCGCGAGAGGTGAAATCTATGTTGCGGTCAATGCTCGAAGCCCACTTCGGCTTCACCCGCGAGACTATCTATCCCGACTGGGCCGGCCTGTCCGAAGGGTTCACCCCAGCAAAGTTGTAGTCGAACGCCCCCACCGGATTCCGGGTCGAGCGCGAGAGGAATGCGGGTGGACCACCACGTAGCTGCAGGCGAATGCTACCGATGAGCATCCGATCTCACATTCTTCATTCGTTCCGACTTCCATGTGTTCCAAAAACGGGCTGCTGAACTCCGTAGACCGCACCCACAGACTTCTGCTAGTAGAGATTCCGCTTACCACTTACACCACTCAGAATTCATCGTCCGCAACATCATCGATTGCATAAGTGTTCGTGGGGATTCACTGAAGTCGTTAATTAGGCGGGGAGCCAATTAAGCCACGCCAGGGGTACATCCAGGAGGCGAACTCTCGCACATTCTCCACCAGATATGTTTAAGAGTTCCAACTACTCGAGGAATGGCGCAGTTTGAGACGTTGCGCGTACGCCGTTCTCAGGGTTCGTATACTCCAGTTCGAAAGTCGTCTACGATCTTTTCATGCATAGCGTTGATGCCAAAGGGTTCCAGCAGCTTCAGTTCCTGCTGGCGAAACTCGACGACCTCCAGACCGAGTGGAACTACCTGGCCAGTTCAGGACAGGGCAAATTAGTGGTCCGAGCAAAGAAAGTCAATGGCAAGCGGACCCGGTTCGACCGGACTCAATCTGCTCTGTTGCTTGGGTACTGCGCTCATATCATGCAACTTTCTATGTCGATTCGGCTCCTGCTTGGCGAGGGGCATGTAGTTCAGTCGATCCCACTGGTTCGCATGGCCTACGAAACATCGCTTACGCAAAATTGGGTGTACATCAGTGGACCCGATGCACCGCGAGCAATTGCCAACGAGTACGGTCGGAGTCGAAAAAATCTACAGACGACGATGAAAGAGTCTGGCGTTCCCCATTTGGTCAAGAATGCAGACACCCTTGCAGGGCTCGACCACGAAACCCTTGACACCACGTCGCAGGAGCAGGCGCGGTTTGTCAACAGAATGATCAACGATTTTAGACAGGGCAAAGATCTCTATAGCTACTATCGGATGCTCTCCGAGTACTGCCATCCCTCGGTGACGGTCGCCGATCTCTACTTATCTAGCCCTGAGCATGGAGAAGGGAATGGTATGCCGATCTTTAGCAGTACGCCGTCGGACTTTCCCTCCAACCAGCTCGCCTACTTCACGCTTTTCTCAGCATGCAGAGCGGTCTACGCACTCACAACTACACTGACCGATCACCGGGCGAAGAACTCCATCCGGCATATTGCCAGAGAATGCGACGTAGTCCTCGACATGATTCCTTCAGACGAGCCCATAAGGCGGCGGCAAAAGGCTAAGCAAAAATGATCGCTACAACGATCCTCTAACAACAGCGGAGCTCAACAACCTGGGGCCCCGCCATGTGACTTGTACTCATCAATTCGTTCGGAAGTCGGATACGTATGTCGAGGCTTAGACCAGCTGCCGTCACGATTCCACCGGAGAAAATTCTGATCCGGAAGCTTGACCCAAAGATCTGTACAGGTGCTAGGCAGTTTTGGTGCGGTGGTCGGCAACGCTGAGACAGACATGTCGTACATTAAAGCTTCTGCCTCGGTGCCGCGTACGATCAGAACCAGATGTTGTTCTAACAGGCCACTACGGTCGAGCTTAGCGAAGTTCCTGCTCACCGAGTCCTCATCGAGCACGCTGTCGAGCCAAGCGGCGAAGTTGTCCACTCCTGGTGAGTCGGCCGAACCAATCATGTTGAGCCTACCGTTGCGCCTATTTTCTGCATACTGACGCATAAATTCCGCTGACTGATTCGAAGTAACCTCTAGCGCGGCCTTGGAACCGTCGGGATAAGCCAGAACAGCGTCAAACATTCCTTGCGTCGAGCCGTCATCGTGGTGCCGAACTTCGACGCCCAGTATCTCTCCGATCTGATCGTACACCGCTAACTCGATACCATCTGGTCCATGTCTCATGCACGTACTGTAGCCGCTGGTAGCCATTAGCTCAGTAGAAGTCCATCAGTAACGGGTCTACTTGTCTCCAGTTAAGGAATCGTGTTGGTCGCACTAACAACTCTGATTTGGATGGCTTCGCTCTCGGCCATCGTCGCCGGGTTCGGTGCTGAATCATTGTCACGAACAACATCTTC
Organism: Brevibacterium sp. LAARM3_SD1; assembly: GCF_057364765.1. Lineage (NCBI taxonomy): Bacteria > Bacillati > Actinomycetota > Actinomycetes > Micrococcales > Brevibacteriaceae > Brevibacterium > Brevibacterium sp. LAARM3_SD1. The sequence goes on from NZ_JBNFOL010000005.1 coordinate 78,546, forward strand.
GGAACCCTCTCGGAGATTCTCGATCCCACTACCGTCGCTCTGGGGTGCGCGGTAATTACGAAGCCCATTGGGGCTATCGCGTTGTTGGTGCGTTCGACGCAGAGTATTGGTCAGCTTGAAATGCCATTTGAACATATCCGTTCGCTCACGACCGAATGGTCTCGAACCTTCAGTCAACTGACGATGATCTAGTTCCTCCTCGACCGGCTCCAGGGAGGGCGGCCGACATTCTTGCCGAAAATGCTCAGAACTTTTCTGGTCGTGCAGGCGGTTCCCATCACGCACGGGGCGCGAAGTGAGATTGGTCGCGCGCGAGCCCGCTCTGGAATCACTGAGGCATCCCGAAAGTAGGACGTTCGCCTAACAGGAAATGGTCAGGTCCTCCCCACGGGAACGTTCAAGGGTAACCGATCTACTGTCACGGTATGCGAAGTTGAGTATTGAAATTGCCGCTGCTGATCAGATCGAAGCCAAACGTGTCCAGTCCGTCTACCAACGGGGAGAACGCATCATCAAGCTTGATGACGAGGCCACTGACAAAGCGTGGAAGGCCGGCTACACTCCCGTAGGTCGCCCCAAATTCGTCGGTCTCACGAATGGTGAACCACTGATGTATCGATTCGAGATGTATCGATTCGACGTCCCCGTTGAAACCTCCGTGCGATAGTCCTGCCCTCATCGATCGGTTGAGCGCTGCAGATCGACTAATAGTTTCTCCTGCCCTACTTCTTAGGTTGTGTTCATCGACGTCGTCGAGTGCAATCGTCACAGCACCGCAAGGACTCACAAGACGCCCACGGGGAGACGAACGAAGCATTGTGACGGCGAGGCTTGAGTCTAAGTTAGCGCCAACTGTAATGGTGCGCAGACAAGCACGACTGGTGACCCCGTCGGGCGACTTCTTGGTCGGGAGGGGATCGTGACAACGACTCGGCTCAACCAGGATCCGAACAAAAGCGGCTTTTTCTCGGTATCCGTTGAGATCGAGATCTCCGGTGATACCAACCGAGACCTCGTGCTCAGCTGGTTCAATCAGAGTCGTCCTGGCAGTGCCACCCATGTACCTGCGGTCCACAATATGACCTTCTCTCCGAGCAGTCATCCCGACCTCATCGACTTGCAACTGACCGTTGAAGCCGACAGCTTCAAAGAGGCCAGGATATTACCACCGCGATTCTCCGCGACGTCGAGAGTTTCGTCCAAGAGACGTCGCATGATTCTACGGTCGGTTTCGAACCTGTGTCACGTACTCTCGCACCCGCCTGATGCCGCGACGTTTCCTACCAATGGAGTGGGAACTGCGGAAGTTCATCAATGGTGCGTTGGCATTTCCTCCAACGCATAGCGTAAAGAGGGACGCAAGACCAAGGACGGACTCTCGGCTGTCAGGACTGATGCAGGGCGAGTGTCGTCAGTTAGCTGGACCCTCCTCGAGCATCACTGAGGCAGTGTTGGACTCGCCACTGGAATTGGTCCATGTGATGTCAAACTGGTCTCCGGGATGGTGTTGTTCGAGGATTTCGGAGAGTTGCTGACCATTCGTAATCTCAATCGAATCGACACGCGTGATGGAATCACCTTCCTGTATGCCGGCATTCGCTGCAGGCATGTTCTCATACACGTCGATGACGCTCGCCCCGGATTCGTCACTGCTGGACTGTGTCTGGGGGGAGCGATTCGAGCCCGGGCCGAGGGGTGAGTCTCCGCTCTCGATGGAGGATGACTGTGACGATCTGACACTGACTCCGAGGAACGCCGGATAGCCGATGGTGTTGGTATCGGTGCTGATTCCGTGCCTGATCTCATCGGCGGTGTCGAGTGCATTGTCGATGGCGATGGCATATCCGGTGATGTCGGCGCTGCCCTGAGACGCGGCCGTGTTCATTCCGACGACCTCTCCGTCGTCATTGAGAAGAGCGCCCCCGGAGTCGCCTGAGACGATATCGGCATCGACTTCGATCATGCCCTCGAGCGATTCCGTTTCCATGGTTGCTTCGGACGTGGAGGTCACGCTTGCGTCGGTCGCGGTGACCGTTCCCTCAGCGGCCTGTAATTCTCCGGTGCCACCGGAATTGCCCACAGCGGTGACATAATCTCCGACTGCAACCTCGTCCGAGGCCATAGTGGCTGGCTCAAGAGGTGTTGTGGAATCGATCTGTACAACGGCGACGTCTTCGGTCGAGTCTGTCCCGATGACGGTGGCTTCATAGGTTTGACCAATCGTTGCAATCGTTACGGAAATCGATGTTGCGTCCGCGATGACATGGCTATTGGTCAGAATCGTGCCTTCGCTGTCGACGATGATTCCGGTTCCTGCTGCTTCCGATTGCTGGTAGCCGAGTTCGGTCTCTATGAGGACAACGCCAGTGGACTCAGCTTCTGTGGCTGGCTGGGAGTCGAGCTACCCTTGTTCGGAGGTCGATCCACCTTCTGGCCCAACGGGCAGTCGGTTGTCCTCGGAAGGGTTCGGTGTCGAGTCCTGAGGTTGATCCTGCACTCCAGGACTGGTTCTCAGTGATTGGTCCTGAAAAGGTATGTCTTCGGCACTGAAATCGTCGATGCGAGTAGCCGCCTGCGTTGTGTAGGAGATCCCGAAGGCTGCCACCACCGTGAGGACGCAAGTCATGCCGATGGCAAGAAGCACATGCGTTGTTCTCGATCTTCGGGGCCGTGTGGCCGGGGCGCTCCCTGGGTGCGTTCCATCATGCTGCGGTGCTCGAATGGTAGGTTCATCCATCGTTCTGCTCCTCGTTTTCTGGTGCGAAGCTTTGAGTACCTATTTCTTCATGCGAACCTGTGACTCACCCATGGAGCACCTGTTTTCAACCTAAGACGAAGGGGTACACGGGCGAGGGCGTCCGGCCGGAGTTCGTCGCGATTCGAATCCAGAGGATCGCACAGCCTGGACACAGGTTAGACATACTCTGTTCATCGGTTGTTTCCATAAGTTCATCGTGTCGGCATTGCCAACAAGAAGGAACTGATATTAATGAGATCGGATCCAACAACAGCGAACGCACGATCACCGATACAGCAGAACCGAAGAATCCAGCGAAGCACGAAGGCCAGGGGGAGAGACTTCGCGCCCCGAGTCGACTACACGCTTTCAACAGGTACGAGTTGAAGTATCTCGTTCCCTCGGACCAGGTCGGTGATATTCGTGCTGAGCTCAATGAGCGGATGACGAGAGATTCGTATGCCGGTCCTCGAGGATATGGCGTGTGGAGCGTCTACTACGACACGTCACGGTTGCGGTTCTACTACGAAAAGATCGAGGGGCTGAAGTTCCGGCGGAAGCTGCGGATACGCCGCTACGGCGAAACCGGAGACGCCACCGACGATCAATCGTCTGTCTCCGTCGAGATCAAACAGCGCGTGAACCGAGTGACACAAAAACGCAGAGTCATTCTGCCCTATGAACAGGCTCTTGCCCTGTGTGACCGTCGAGAACACATCAGCGTAGGGTCTGCCGATCAGCCCTTCATCGACGAGGTCCTTGATCTGATCATTCGCCTCGATCTGCGTCCGATCGCGATGACGGGGTATCGACGAGAACCCTATGTCGGAACTGATGCGGACCTGGGCTTGAGGGTCACTCTCGATCATCGGGTCAGGGGCAGGGACCGTGACTTCGATCTGAGGTCAGAAACCGAGAACCGTTACATCATTCGGCCCGATCTCGCGGTGATGGAAGTCAAGATCAACGAACGCGCACCATATTGGGTCACAGACATGGCTGCCCGGTACGGCCTCCAGATCCAGCGTATTTCGAAGTACTGCCAAAGCGTCGAAGCCCACGGACTGGCTCCACGATCTGTCTTCCATGTGCCTGAGGATCAGCATGTGGCGAACACGATGTCCGCCTCCTAGTATCACCAACAATTTCTACAGAATAGGAACAAACCTCTTATGAACCTCGATTTCAGCCTGACCGATCTATCCGGCACCTTCAGCGTCTGGGACGTGATGCTGTCACTGCTCTTGGCCTTCGCGTGCAGCCTGGTCATCGCCTGGGTATATCGGGCGACCCACCAGAACGTCAGCTACAGCCAGAGCTACGTCCAAACACTGATCATCCTCGGCATGCTCGTAGCATTGATCATGCTCATCGTCGGTTCCAACATCGCCCGAGCGTTCGCCCTCGTCGGGGCACTATCCGTAGTGCGATTCAGAAACGCAATCAAAGAAACACGTGATGTCGGATTCATCTTCCTCGTCATGGGTATTGGCATGGCCTGTGGCACACGGTTTTACACTCTGGCGATCATCGCGACCGTCTTCATCTGCGCGATCATTCTCCTCATGCACCGGTTCAATCTCTTCGGCCTCAACGTCCAGCGTCAGGTCGTCAAGGTCCAGGTCCCTGCCGATGACGGGGACTACGGACCTCGCATCGATGACATCCTCATCGCCTCGACCGATGAGTTCGAGCTCATCAGCACAGAAAGCATTCGCGGTGGCTCGCTGATGGAGTACAGCTACACGGCGAAACTGAAGAAGGGCGTCAAGCCCAATGACCTCATCTCCCAACTCCGCTCGGTCAATGTGGGTCAGAAGGCAACGGTCCTGACCGGATACGACCAGACGGACATGTGACATGTCGAAGAAATCGTCACAGTCGAATGCGCCCCAACAAGGCGGTGAGAATAAACGGGTCCGGTTCCGCCATCGCCTGCCGGTGAGATTACGTCACTACTGGAAGACGGCGGCCGCAGTTGCAGCCGGTTTCATCGCAGTGGCACTGGTCTTCGGCGCGTACACAGTCCGGCCCTTCATCACCTCCGAGTTGGTCTCGGAAGACACAGTCACCAACAATATCGAGGGGACGGGAGACCTCTTCGACGGTTCGAACCACACGATTGAAATCAGCTTCAATGAGTCTGAGTACAAAGACATGATGGAGACATTCAAGGACGAGGGTGAAAAGGAATTCATCCATGCGGATATGACCATTGATGGAACGCTTATCGAGAATGTCGGTTTGCGGCTGAAGGGCAATTCCACCCTTATGTCGCTGCGCGGTGATTCGGCCATGCCCGGCGGCAAGGACGGGCAGATGCCGGATATGCCAGAAGGCGACGAGGACGGAATGCCGGACATGCCCGCTGGTGGTGGAACTGACGAGGGCGGTGAACCCGGTGGTGGCATGCAGATGGTGCAACTATCGGAAGACCACCCCGAGGAGCTGCCATGACTGGTCAGTTTTGAGGAGTTCGAAGATGGTCGGGCCTATCAGGGTCGTACCGAGGTCGCGCTGCGGCCGGCTGCGAACGGATCGGATACGGCTTTGAATGAGGCACTGGCGTTGAGCTTGACGGCTGAATCCGATCAGGCCACTCAGGAGTTCAATTTCTCGTCGGTCTCTGTCAACGGCAGTGACTCGGCAGCCAGGCTCGTCCTCGACTCTCCCGACACACAGTGGGCGGACGCGCTCGGAAACGGTGTTCTCTACAAAGGGCGGGCGAGCGGATCGTTCGACTACGTCGGCGAAGATCCGACCGACTACGAAGAGTCTTTCAAACAGATCAACGCCGAAGGCTCGTATGACCTGCAACCGGTGATGGAACTGTTGAAGTTCGTCAACGAATCCGATGACGACGAGTTCGCCGAGGAGATCGAGGACCATCTTGATGTCGACTCGTTTGCTCAATACCTGGCGACTCAAGAGCTGTTGTCGAACTGGGACGCCATGGATGGGGCAGGGAACAATTTCTATCTGTGGTACGACACGGACTCGGAGAAATTCGAAGTCCTGTCATGGGACCTGAACATGGCACTGTCGAACATGGGCGGAATGCCGGGAGGCGGCCAGAACGACGATCAGGACCAGGGTCAGAAGTCTGAAGGAGCTGAGGTAGGAGACGGCAAGATGCCCGACATGCCGGAAGGTGGTCAGGGCATGCCCGAGGGCGGTCCTGGCGGCAGCCAAGGCGACGGTGACTCTAGTCAGAGTCGTGGCAGCGGAGTGCTGAAAGAGCGGTTCTTGGATAACGACGAGTTCTATCAGCTCTACGAAGATGCCTATGCCGACCTGTACTCCGAACTGATCGACAACGGATATGCGACCAAAACGCTCTCGACCCTCGCCGAGCAAGCAGAGGCCTCCGGTGACGAGGAGACTCAGACCGCAGTGGCCTCCATCAAGGAGAAGCTGTCGACGATCAGTGCCGAGGCTCCGGAACCGTCATCGGGAATGTTTGGCGGCAGATAGGAAAGGCTCAGGCTTCACGGCACCAGTGGTGGCAGGCGAACGTAAGCTGAAAATGAGTCTGGTTCGTGTTCGAATACTGAGCGTAACGGCCGGGCCGACGCCGCGTCATAGCGTCGGCCCGGTTAGGAAGGTGAAGAGTTCATGAGTGTTCCGGCGAAGAGTCCGGATTCTCGGGCACGTATTCTCGTCGTTGATGATGAAGAGTACCTTGCCGAGTTGCTTGTCATGGCTTGTCAACTGAAGGGATGGGACGCGAAGAGCGTCGGGACGGGGCGTGACGCAGTGGCACGTACCAGGAAGGACGACTTCGATGTCATCATCCTTGATGTCATGCTTCCCGATGTCGATGGTTTCGAGGTGCTCGAGAAGATCCGCCGAGAGAGAATCGAGACTCCGGTCGTCTTCCTATCGGCGCGCGACGAGGTCGATGACCGACTCACAGGGTTGAGGCTCGGTGGTGATGACTACGTGACGAAACCGTTCAACCTCGACGAGGTGCTCGCCAGAATCGAGGCCAGGATACGTCGCAGTGCACTCATCCTGCCCATCGATCACGATATTCTCCGCGTGGGTGATCTCGAACTCGATGAGCGCTCACGTGAAGTCACCCGCTCCGGCTGCACGATTGATCTCACTGCCCGGGAATTCGATCTACTGCAACTGTTCATGAACAATCCGAGAGCAGTATTGTCGAAAGCGCAGATTCTCGATCGTGTGTGGGATTACGACTTCGGAGGCAACGGCAACATCGTTGAACTCTACGTTTCATATCTGCGCAAGAAGATCGACGCACCGTTCCCGGATCTGCCGAATCTCTTCCACACCAAGCGTGGGGCCGGTTACATGTTGAAGGCGGACCTGTGACGTCTGATCACACTGACGTCGACGGTGGCTTCTTCGCCGCTGGCGGTTGCAGACACGGTTGATCGTCATCGCCAGCATGGTCTTGGTTCTCGTCGGAGTGGGTATCGGAGCAGCATCCTGGTTGAGTGTGAGGGCATCGCTGATGTCCGACCTCGACAGTCAGCTCGAGCGGATGACTGGATTCTCCCGCAGCTAACACGGACCGAGTTTGACCTCAGATAGAAGCCCCGGTGCGGGCTTCGACTCGCAATCGCCCGAGCAGGTGGATTCGGCGCTGAAAATCCTCTTCCAGCCCGGTGTCGGGGACGGTGCCCTAGTCGCTGTCGACTCCAAGACCAGCACACAAGGTCTCATCGCTGAGGTTGGCCGAAATCACCCTCAAAACCTCACTGAGACTGCGGTAACGGCGCTCCTCGCAGCAGGCGATGGCAGCAACGATGAAGATGTCTCGGTCCAGACAGATTCGCAGACTCGACACTAGTCGGTGGAGATCCCTGGGTACGGCTCGTATCGGGTCGTCGCCTTCGACGACGGAGACACGCGCACTGTGTATGGAGTGCCCCAAACGAATGTCGATTCGGCTCTAGAACGCACGGCATGGACCACAGCGGTTGTTGTGACCATCGGTGTTCTAACGACTGCCCTGCTCATGGCTGTCATCATCCGCCGTCAGTTGGGTGATCTGCGTGACGTCGCTCGGACTGCTCGTCAAGTAGCCGATCTCGAGCTCGGCGCGGGCAAACCGGAGTTGGCGCTGCGGGTTCCTTCTGAGCTGGCGACTCCCGGAACAGAAGTCGGCGATGTGGGCGCATCGGTCAATCGAATGCTCGACCATGTGGGCTCGGCACTCGAGGAAAGATATCGCGGAACCATGCAGATGCGACGATTCGTTGCTGATGCATCTCACGAGCTGCATACCCCAGTAGCGACCATCCGAGGATGGTCCGACCTGACCCGTCCGTATCGGGAGGGACTGCCGACCGAGGTCGCAACGTCTTTGTCGAAGATCGATGCCGGAGCCATGCGAATGTCCTCCCTGGTCGACGATCTCCTTCTACTTGCCCGTTTGGAGGCGGGAAGGCAGTCAACGAAGGCAGAGGCCGTTGATATCTCAGCTCTTCTCCTTGAGCTAGTGGAAGACGCGCATGTGCTCAGCCCAGAGCATTCGATCGTCATCGACCTTCCCCCAGATGCACTCGAAGTTTGGGGTGCTGCTGATCAGGTACGGCAGGCTCTGTCGATCGTGCTCACGAATGCCTCCGTTCACACGCCCCCAGGTACAAGGGTGCAAGTGAGGGCCGACCGGGTCGCGGACGAGCGAAACCCGGATCCGGCCCCGATCGTAGTTGTCACAATCACGGACGATGGTCCGGGAATCCCTGCAGAGATCCGCAATACTGTTTTCGACCGTTTAGTTCGCGGCGATTCAGCACGAAGTAGGAGGCCCGGCGTGCGCGGCGGGTCTTCGGGACTGGGGTTGGCAATCGCAGATGGACTCGTCGACCTCATGGGCGGAGAACTGAACCTGATACCGACAGACACAGGCAGTTCATTTGAATTCCGTCTCCGAGGGATCTGATAGCTTCGCACCTTCGTCCAATGTCCACGCTTCATCATGCGTCTGGACCACGTATTGTACGAGAACAAGTTTGGACAACTTCGACCCTGGTGGGGCAGACCAGAACATTCTTGGGTAGTAACGCAAATCTGCATAAGATCTGGGCGTTCGGGCCGATATACACTTCGAAAGCTGGGTCAGTCTTGGATTTGAGAGTTGCCGACCGCAACGGTGCTTCCGTACTGAACTCACACCACGGCCCTCGGGATCGCGGTCGTCCGTGAGAGGACTCTTCTGTCCCTTTGACGTGGCTGCCGCACCACTCAAATGTCGGGCATTTCAACCTGCCGATGTGTTCGACGTCGGCGTATCTTCAAAGTTCGCGGCGGTTGCGCTGTTATATTTTGCCTTAAACATTTGCGGAAGAGACTGGCTAGAGACCTTGACAGCTTCGCGGGCGGAGCGTAGGTCATAACGAGCTTAAATGTCCTACCTTCAAGTAATTTCGTTTTGGTCGCTGGCGAAGAGAAAGCTAACGTCGCGGACGACGAAAACGACATCAACACGAAGGCTAGTGGAGTCTGCAATCTTTCCATGCTGTGTTGCGGAACGATGACGTCTGTCACTATTCGGTTCACGCGAGGGCATCTCTCATCCATGCCGGGAAAAGCGGGTAGTAGGCACCTGAAGCGAAATGCTCAGCCCATACTGGTGTGGTAGGCAACATCGGTCATCATTTGCTTCTGGCGGCCATCGGTGAGGCCGCAGCCCTGTGCCCCGCAACCGCCATCCGCGTGCTCGCGCAGTGGTGCCGACTCCTGCGACCATGAGAATCGTCATTGTCGGCGCGGGGGCTGCGGCAAATGCATCAGCAGATGCACTTTGCGCATAGGGACACACCGGAGAGATCCGCATCTTTGGTGAAGAACGACATACGCCATATGGTAGACCGCCGCTGTCGAAACAGGTTCTGACAGGGACGTGGTTGCTGAAAAGGCATACTTGCGCTCTACTGAACAACTCGCGACTGCGAACGTGACGATCCACCTCTCAAGCATAGTCACCGGTCTCGGGGTTGACGCGCGAATAATCACACTCGAGACCGGCGACTTGGATGACTATGACGGGCAGATCATCGCCACCGGGGTGACTGCGCGAGAGTTGCCGTTCGGACACAATCTCCGAGGAGTCCACGTCCTGCGTACTCTCGATGACACGCTGGCTCCGCGCACTAGAATGAAGAAGGCCGCACGCGTCGCCGTGATCGGGCTGGCTTCGCGGAGGTAGCATCTGTCTATCTCGCTCGGTCACACGGTCTCTTTGATCGCCCCACTCACCCTGCCGATGCAGAACGTCGTGGGCGACGAGGCTGGCCCAATGATCGCCGAGCTGCATCGCGAACATGGCGTCGAAATGGAACTGGGCCACGGAGTCAGCGGGTTCGAGGAGAGGAACGGAAAGCTGACAGGAGTCACACTCGGCAACGGTCGGACAGTGAAGGTGGATGCCGCAGATGTCGCCGTCGGAGCTCGCCCGGCTGTCGATTGGCTATGGTCTAGTGCGTTGCCCCTAACGGCGACGACAACTAGGTGGCCTGGGCCAGGTTGTTGAGTTCTTTACCGATAGGCGTCTGGAACGACACTGATCGAGCACGGTACGCAGCCCGCCATCCGATCTACACCAGCGTGCGGTTTCAGACCGCCCCTGATCAGAACGCAGAGACTCGTCAATCGTGTCATCCAACTCAGGAGAAGGAGATCCTCAAACGACGGGGATTGAGGAACACCGCCCCAAGGACAGCACCGAGAACAGCGGCTGCTGATGTCATAACCCAGGACAGTTGCCAGCCGCCGACCGCGGTCGCGATGGAAGTGAGTACGATCGGGCCGATGAAGTTGGCTGCGTTGTAGACCTGGATCATCAGTCCCAGCACTGCCGAGGGCGACCCATGAGGTGAAGGAACGTCAACGGCGATCCTTGTGATCGTCGACGGAATGAATGCCGCAACACCGGAGAAGACGACAGCGATCATCAGCTGGAACCACTCGCCACCACCAACACTCCCCCAGTCAGGGGCGAAGATCAGCACGGTCGTTACGATCATGCTGATCATTCCGACGATAACCAACAGCCGAGGAGAGACCTCGTGCTTGAGCAGCTGACCGCTGATGACGTTGCCGACACCATTGGCTCCTCCAACAGCGGCAGTGGCCACACCGACCATGACCCCTTCCTGATGCCCTACGATATCGGGCAAGAAGCCGATAATCGCACCCCATTGCAACGTATAGCAGGCGAATATGGCGGAGATGACCCACGGCACCAGGGTCTTCAATGTCGAACCGATCGACGCCAGCGCGGAACAGAAATCAGGGCATGCCCCGAGTCAGACGGCACCGCCCTGATGACGACGACCATCATGAGAGCAGATGCCGCCCCCATGATCACCCACCAGACCTGCCAGTTGACCCACTCGAGACCACCTAGCAGCACTGTAGAGACCAGCACCGCGAAGAACACGGCTATGCCCTGAAAAGCCGACCACCAGCCCATCGCCTGGGACACTCTGCCCTGTTCGGTGCTCAACCGTATCAGCGGAGGGGCCGCCAGCGTGACGAAAAGGAAGCCGACTCCTTCGCACGCTCGTGTGAGCATCAGCTGCCAGGTCTCCTGAGACAATGCTCCGACTAATGAGCCGAGCGCCAGAGTTGCGAGACCGATGAGGATCGTGGTCCGCAGTCCGATCTTCTCGGCTACGATGGAGCCGCTCAGTCCAAGCAGGGCCGCCCCGACTTGGACGATGCCGAGCAGAGTGCCCGATTGGACCAGACTCATGCCCAGATCCGTGCGGATGAACGCGAGTGCACCGGGTAGTTTCCACACATGCATCGCGGCGACGACCCCACTTACAAGAAGGACGATCCATGCGTGACGGTGAGTAGTGGTCTCCTCTCGAACCTTGGTGCGGGCTGTCGCCCTGGGCATCACGATCAATTCTTCTATCGCGGCTGGACTTGCACCTCGTGTGCGTCGAAGGTTCTCTCTGCGGCCTCGACCACGTTAGTCAGCAGCAGCGCGACAGTCATTGGGCCTACGCCTCCCGGGTTCGGAGACACGTATCCAGCAACGTCAGCAACCGCCGGGTCCACGTCACCAAAGATGCGGCTCTTGCCGGTCGGATCGTTCTCGCGTGTGACACCCACGTCGAGGACCGCAGCACCTGGTTTCACATCTTCTGGGCCTACCAGGTGCTTCACTCCGGCGGCGGCCACGATGACATCGGCCTGGCGTAAATGTCTGGAGAGGTCCTTCGTTCCCGTATGTGTGAGCGTCACGGTCGAGTTGATCGCACGTCGGGTGAGCAGCAGCCCAATCGTACGGCCAATTGTCACGCCGCGACCCACGACAACCACATGCTTGCCGCGCAGATCATAGCCGTTACGCTCGAGGAGCTCGACGACTCCGCGGGGTGTGCACGGCAGAGGAGACTGAATAGGCTCGTTGACGTTCAGAACAAGGCGGCCCAGGTTGGTCGGGTGCAATCCGTCCGCATCTTTGGCCGGGTCGATTCGTTCCAACACTTCCTTTGTGTCGATATGAGATGGAAGCGGCAGCTGCACGATGTAGCCATGACAATCAGGATCGGCGTTGAGTTCATCGATGACTGTCTCAATGTCGGCTTGGCTCGCGTCGGCAGGCAGCTCGCGCTGAATCGAGTTCATCCCGACAGACACTGACTGCTTGTGCTTCATATTCACATAAAGCCGCGATCCAGGGTCTGCGCCTACGAGCACTGTCGCAATGCCAGGGATTGTTCCCTGGCGTTTGAGCATCGCGACTCGCTCGGTCAATTCAGTCTTGATCACCTGCGACGCTTCTCGGCCGTCAAGCCTCACTGCTGTCATCAGTACTGCTCCTCACTTTTTGTTGTTTGCCGGCGTTCGCGCGGGCATATCGTCGCGCCAGATCACTTCGGGTTTGAGTCGGTTCGGCGGCGACGCGAACATACCGTCAACTACACGTCTCTGTTCAACGTCAACCCAAGTAGAGCTGAGGCGTCGTCGCTGTCGATGTCGAACGAAGCTGACTGTTGGCGGAACACCATTGATCTCAGTTCTCCAGCTCAGAATGCCGCCGCTAGATGGATTGCCCACCGTCTCCGATGGCTGTCAGGGAATCGTGCTGACGCACGGAGTAGTCGACTGCACGGCCGCGGCTGGTCCTCGTTACCACCAGGACGAGCAGAAGCATGATCATCGATGACACGGCGAAAGCTGCAAACGCCGCAAAACCCCAATCGTGCAGCCCGAGTGCCATCAGCTGTCCGCCCATCCACGGGCCGAACACCGCGCCGAACCGACCCATTCCAGTCGTCCATCCGATGGCCGATGCTCGAGTCCTCGTGGGGAAGACATGAGCGACTGCGGCGTAGACCATGGTCTGGGCACTGAAAAGGAAGAACCCTGCGATGAAGACAACCAGGTAGGTGATGACAATCGGCATTTTGACGCTGAGGAGGCACACGGCGACAGCAGTGACCATGAACCACAGCATCGCGACCTTGACAGGCCCCAGCTTGTCCGACGTTCGGCCGGCGACCAACAGCCCGAAGACACCACCGAGGTTGATCACGATGAGGAACGACAGCGAGGAGCCGAGCTCATAGCCCTCGGCCGCCATCAGCTTCGGCAGCCATGTGCTCACCCCATAGACGAGAAGGAGACCGCCGAAAGAAGCCGCCCAGAAGAGTAGCGTAATGAGACCGTTCCGACGCTGAAAGAGACGACCGAGATTCCGCATGAACGAATCTCTGGGCGCGGAGCTGTCGCCTGTGAGTGCAGGTACGACCATGCCGAGCTTCCGCGCTGTTGCTTGGGCCTTCTCCATTCTCCCTTTGGCGACGAGGAAGCTCAGCGACTCAGGTAGGAATGCCCAGATCAACGGCACGAGCAGCACCAGAGGAATGACGCCGACCCAGTACATCGAGCGCCATCCTGCTGATTGCAGCAGAGAGATTCCCAACAGGCCAGCAACGATGCCGCCGAACTGGTGTGCTGTCATCAGAATGCCGATGGACAGGTTTCGACGCTTGTCGGTGGCGAATTCGGACACCATCGCGATCGCTGTCGGCAAGAGACCGCCCAGGCCAACGCCGGCAATCGTACGAAAGATGCCGAAGGAGGTGGCAGAGGGAGCGAGGGCACATCCAGCTGATGCCACTGAGAAAATAATCGTGCAAACGATGATGCCGCGTCGTCGCCCTATTCCGTCGGTCATCATTCCAGCAAAAAGAGCACCGATGAGCATGCCGAAGGTGGCATAGGAGCCGATGTTGCCAGCGTGGAGATCAGTCATCCCAAAACTTACGTCGGACGTCATAGACGGAATAGTCGCGCCGTACATGAAGGTGTCGATGCCGTCGAAGAAGACCGCCAGCCACGACAGGACCATGACGATCATGACTCCACGCCTACTCGTCGCGGTTTGTGTGGGTTGTGCAGAGACCATGTGGGCTCCTCAGTTCGAGCTCGTCGTTGAGAGTGAGTCGGCATGAACCGACAACTAAGAGTGAACCAGCATCAGACTCACATTGTCAACAATTTCATTAACACGAGAATGGGAGAGTCCGACTGATTAGCTTTTTCAACGAGCCCGATAAGCGCACCGAAGTCGCCTACTTTGCCGCCTCGATTGCCTCAATCGAACGACCCACGCTACTGATATGAGCCTGCATCGCAGCCGCTGCCGCATTGGGATCGTGCGCGCACACACTTTCGATGATGGCAAGATGCTGAGGGAGAGACTCTGCCGGGCGGCCAGGCTGCTGAGCCAGTTTGTATTGAAACCGCACCGCCTGCCCCCGGAGACGCCTGATCGTCTCAGCGGCAGTACGCTGCCCGCTGATATCGATGACCAGGGAGTGCAGTTCACTATTACACACAGAATAGGCCTCCCGGTCTCCGTCAACGACCGCTTCAGCCATACGCCGACCGATACTTCTGAGCAGTTCAACCTGATCAGAATCCACTTTCTCAGCCGCTCGTCGAGCGCACAACGATTCGAGCGCTCCCCGCACCTCGGTGATCTCGATCGCCTCCTCGAGCGAAATGGCCCGGACCCTGGCTCCGCGATTGGCCACCTTCTCCACAAGCCCCTCAGCGCTCAAGTCAGCCAGAGCAATGCGCACGTTTCCGCGCGAAGAACCAAATTCTTCGGCGAGATCAGCTTCGATCAATCGCTGGTTCGGCACGAGGTCCCCGGACATGATCTTCTCTCGCAGCCGGTCACTCAGATGGGCCGCGGGCATCGTTTCGGCTCTGCGCGAAGGGCGAAGGGCACTCGGATCAGCAATCGCGGGTGAATCTGACATGTTCATCTGCTCCGTTAGCCAACTGATTCGGTCTCGTTCAGCGTACCGACATACCTCGGAATTCGCGATGCAACCTCAGATTGAGCACAATATTGTTAACATCTATACTCGAAGTGTCCGGCTGTCGAAAGGTTTGCAACGATGCATGATTCCAACTCCCCACCGCCTGCGGGTCCAAGCGTCTCGAGTTCACAGACTGCCTTGCCCGCGTTGTTCATGCGCGGCGGGACCTCACGGGGCGCGTTCTTCCAGGCGTCAGATCTGCCCGCTGACACCGGACAGCGCGACCAAGTGCTCAGCGCGGTCATGGGAAGCCCACACCCTCTGCAAGTCGATGGTCTCGGCGGCGGGCATCCTCTCACCAGCAAGGCCGGCATCGTCTCCGTCTCTGACGCCGTCGGTATCGACCTTGATTTCACATTCGCCCAACTTCAACCGGAGAGCACTGAAGTGCAGACACTCGCGAACTGCGGAAACATGCTCGCCGCCGTCGTGCCCTTCGCTATAGAAATCGGCCTCATCTGCCCGGTGGAAGAATTGACAACTGTCACGGTGAGAACGTTGAACACCGGCCTCGTGGCCGAGATCACCGTGCACACCCCCGTGCTGCCCGACGGGCATCGCGTCATCGAATACGCTGGAGAAACCGCAATAGACGGAGTCAATGGCACTGGCAGCCCAGTGTCCATCCTCTTCCGTGACACAGCGGGGTCGATCGCTCCACAACTCTTGCCGACAGGCAACAGACGCGACGAACTGCGACTTCCCGATGGGACCGCCGTCGACGCCACGATGATCGATAACGGCCAACCCGTCGTCATTATCCGAGCCACCGACTTAGGCCTGAAAGGTACAGAAACGCCTGAAGTCCTTGAGGCTAACACCCGTCTAAGGGAGAGCATTGAAAACCTCCGTCTCGAGGCCGGAAGACTCATGGGCTTGGGCAACGTCACGGACAAGAGCTATCCGAAGATGACGCTCGTCTCCGAGCCTAGGACTGGCTCAGCGCTGAACACCCGTAGCTTCATCCCGCATACAGTCCACAGGTCCGTCGGCGTTCTCGCCGCACTCACCATCGCCACTGCCGCGTGCATGGAAGGGACCGTCGCCGCTGCAGTCTCGCAACCAGGCACCGGTGATGAACGCACGTTACTGATCGACCATCCCAGCGGCGGCTTTCCTGTCGACCTTCGCCTCGACGGCGAGACCGTCATCCGCTCGGGACTCACACGCACCGCCCGAACCCTCATGGCCGGCTCAGTCTACGTTCCCCGCAGTCTGTGGACGGGCAACGCCTCGGTGTCCGACGACTCGCACGAGGGCAATACCCACACTCCAACGGAAGGAATGCAAGCGTGATCATCGACTGCCACGGACACTACACGACAGCTCCAGGCGCGCTGGGCCATTGGCGCGAAGCACAGCTCACTGCGTTCAACGCAGGTCTCGAACTGCCAGGTACTGGGCCCACCATCAGTGATGATGAGATCCGTGAGTCCCTGGAATCCAACCAGCTGCGCCTCATGAATGAACGCGGAATCGACCTCACAGTCTTCTCGCCGCGTGCCTCGTTCATGGCACATCATGTCGGAGACTTCAGCGTTTCCGCTCAGTGGGCACGAGTTTGCAACAATCTCTGCGCACGTGTTGCCGGCCTCTACCCGCACAGGTTCGCTGCGGCAGCGATGCTCCCCCAGTCCCCCGGATTCGACCCGGCCACCTGCGTTGACGAAATCAGACGCAGTGCACTGGATAATAACGCGGTGGCTGTCAACATCAACCCCGATCCCTCGGGCGGGTACTGGACCTCTCCCCCGCTAACCGACTCTTCCTGGTTCCCCATCTACGAGGCCATGATCGAGCACCAACTGCCGGGTATGATACATGTTTCGACATCAGTCAACCCAGCGTTCCACACCACTGGAGCCCACTATCTCAACGCCGATACCACTGCGGTGATGCAGCTCATCGAAGGTGACCTGTTCGAACGCTATCCCGAGCTCAACCTCGTCATTCCCCACGGCGGCGGCGCTGCACCGTACCACTGGGGTCGCTTTCGCGGTCTGGCCGCTGCATTGAACAAACCAGAATTGGACACGCACCTGTTGGGAAACCTCTACTTCGACACCTGCGTCTACCACCAGCCCGGAATCGACGAACTCCTCACCGCAATTCCGACGAAGAACATTCTGTTCGCGTCGGAGATGATCGGCGCGGTGCGCACAATCGACCCAGAAACAGGCCACTACTTTGACGACACTGTCCGTTATCTCGATGCCGCTGACATCAATGAGAACGAACGTGCCTCAATCTTCGAGGCCAATGTCCGCCGGGTCTACCCTCGCCTCGACGAGCTTCTTCACAAACAGGGCCTCTGACTCTCGTTCGAGTCCACCACGACATTCCCAACCACCTCATACGAAAGAAGGCAGAATGTTCGATCTCGGCATAGTCCACACCTCCATCCCTCGACCCGAACCAACTGAGGTCGCCAGACTTCGATCGTTCGGCGTTGCAACCGTTCACGAAGCGCTCGGACGGGTGGGCCTCATGCGCCCCTACATCCGCCCGATCTATCCGAGTGCTTCTCTGTGCGGGCCCGCGATTACCGTGCTCCTGCAACCGGGCGACAATTGGATGCTTCACGTTGCGGCAGAACAGGTCCAACCTGGCGACGTCGTCGTTGCTGCCTGCACAACCGAATCCGAGGACGGCTTCTTCGGTGAATTGCTCGCCAGCTCGCTGCGCTCCCGCGGAGCCAACGGTCTCGTCATCGATGGCGGCTGCCGCGACACCACCGAACTCGAAGAGATGGACTTTCCCGTCTTCTCCCGAGCCATCAGCGCCAAAGGCACCGTCAAAGCGACGCTCGGCTCCGTCAACG
Source organism: Brevibacterium sp. LAARM3_SD1 (assembly GCF_057364765.1). Lineage (NCBI taxonomy): Bacteria > Bacillati > Actinomycetota > Actinomycetes > Micrococcales > Brevibacteriaceae > Brevibacterium > Brevibacterium sp. LAARM3_SD1. Next base: position 96,433 of record NZ_JBNFOL010000005.1, read on the forward strand.
TCCCTGTGGTCTGCGCGAACGCGCTTATTCACCCGGGCGATGTCATCGTCGCTGACCACGACGGAGTCGTCGTCGTGCCCCAGGAGCGCGTGTCCGATGTGGCCGATGCCGCACAGAAACGCGAAGACAACGAAGCGCAGAAGCGCGCTGAGTTCGACAAAGGAGTCCTCGGACTCGACCTGTACGGAATGCGGCAGCCGCTGGCAGACGCCGGCCTGACCTACCTCGACTGACTACGAAAGGCTTCACCATGACAAACTACGAAAATTTCGACGTGTCCCATCTCAGCGCGGTTGAACTCTTCACTCCGGTATTCGACGAGAGCCTAAGCTTCTTTACCGATCTGCTCGCGATGAAAGAGGTCGCCCGAATCGGTGACTCCGCCTATCTTCGGTGCTGGGACGAATACGAGCTCTACACCATCAAACTCACCGCCTCGCACACCAATGGCGTCGGACGCACACTCTACAGAGCCTCCAGTCAAGAGGCTCTCGAGCGCAGAGTCGCTGCGATCGAAACAACCGGGCTTGGACACGGGTGGAAACAACCCGAAGTAGGCGTGGGTGCTTCCTACGAGTTCGAAGATCCCGATGGTCACCTCATGGCCATCTACTACGACACTGAACGCTACGAGCCCTCCGGAGCTGACCAGCCGGCATTGAAGAATCAGGCTGCGAAGTTCCCCGGCCACGGAGTCAATGCTCGGCGTCTCGACCACATCAACTACCTCGCAGCCGACGTCACCGCCTCGGGCGAGTTCTGGCGAGATGTCATGATGGCGCGCGAGTCCGAACGCGTCGCCCTCGATGACGGTGGCTATGGAGCATGGTGGTACCGGTTCCAACAGAAGTCCTACGACGTCGTCTATTCCAACGATTGGACAAAAGAACGCGGACGATTCCACCACCTTGCTTTCTCCCCCGATACGCGCGAGGACATTCTCAAAGCAGCCGATATCTTCCTCGAGAATGGGATCTTCATCGAGTACGGTCCCTATAAACACGCCATCAATCAGACCTTCTTCCTCTACGTCTGGGAGCCGGGTGGCAATCGCATCGAGTTCGCCAACGCTGGAGCCCGCCTCATCCTCGACCCGGACTGGCCCGTCGTCGAGTGGAGTGAAGCCGAGCGGGCAAAGGGACAGGCCTGGGGAATGAAGACCGTGCCCACCTTCCATACCCACGGCACTCCCTATGTCGCTGACCAGGAAGAGATTGATCGTGCTGCAATGGAAGGTCGCCCGTACACGCCGCAGTCATAGGAACTGCTGCGGTTCGCCCAATTTGTACGGTACATGCACAGCAGGTTCTCTCCATGGTTGAGTGGCACGGATGACTCTTGCTACCCCGGGGACTCAGCTCTCTACGTGCATTGATCCGAAATCGGCCGGAGTGGTCACTACTGCACGGATGACTGTTCGGTAGAACCAGTCGAGCGCGTCTTGGCTCTGCGACGTGCTTCGACGGCATACGTGCAGACGCACTGGTGGGACCTCGAAGGGCAATTCGCGCACTTCGAGGTCCCACACGTGTGCCCACCCTTCTGCGATCGGACGCGGGATGATGGCGACATGTCCGGGATTCGACCGCAGAAGACTCGGCAACGCGGCGAATCTCTCGACGGTCGCGGCCGGTTGACGGTAGACGTCGGCGTGACGCTCGGCTGTCTTGAGAAGCTCAGATGCGGAATCGCCAGTGACCGCGATCCGCGGTAACTCAGAAAAGCGCTCCAAGGTCAGCGAGTCTGCCCCCAAAGTCTGTTTCGACACCACAGCGGCATAGGACTGATCTTTGACTCGAGTTCTCACGAATCCACCTGACAGATCGGCAGGTGCCACCGCCACATCGACGTATCCTCGCTCGAGCCAATCGACAAACTGCGTCTGGTCGAGGGAGATCGATTCGATTCGAATCGACGGTGCAGTTCCTCTCACCTCGGCAAGAATATTGCCCATCCATCCGACCTCTCCCAGCTCCGATAACGCGATCCGGAAGATCTTGTCCGAGGTACTCGGATCGAAGCGATGCACTCTCCCCAGAGCGGTGTCGATGCTATCCACTGCCGCACGCAATTCAGGATAGGCATCTTGCGCCACCGGCGTGGGCTCCATTCTTCTCCCGACACGTTCGAACAGTGGATCCCCGAAGTGCTTTCGCAAACGCCCCAGCGACTGACTGATCGCCGATTGTGTGACGAACAGTTCTTGAGCCGCCGATGTCAGGCTGCGACTCTCGTACACGTTGACAAAGACCTTGATCAGGTTGAGATCGATCGTTGTCATTGGCTCCACCTCTGCAGAATCATTCACGGTCGAATTAGTATTACTAATTCTATCAGGTGCCTCAATTAAGTAGTGTTGCTTGCGTTCATCAAGAAACGTAGTGAAGGAGCTACCATGACGTATTCTGCAGCCCAAGCCATCTCAGCCGCCGGCGGTGTCATCCCTGCCTTGCGGAATGCCCAGGCGCGGCCAGCAATCTTCCCGGTCACCCCCGAGTTCACGAACTGGCGCTCAGAACAGAGGTCATGGCGTGAATCGGTCGCTTTCCTCGACCAGTCGCACCATATGACCGATCTGTTCATCAAGGGCCCCGATGCACTCAAACTGCTGACCGACACCGGCGTCAACAGTTTCGCGAAGTTCACTCCGGGCAAGGCCAAACAGTTCGTGGCCGTCAACTACGAGGGCTATCTCATCGGCGATGCCGTGCTCTTCTACCTTGAGGAGGACTCCTTTGACCTCGTCGGCTGGTACATGGTCATCGACTGGGTCCAGTACATCGCTGAAACCGGTGGCTATGATGTGACGTTCGAACGCGACAGCAACTCGATCATGCGCGAATCAGGCGACCCGGTCCTCTACCGCTACGAGATCCAGGGCCCCAACGCTTTGGCGCTCCTGGAAGATGTCATCGGGGGCCCGGTTCCCGACACCAAGTTCTTCGGCATGGCCGACCTCGAAATCGCAGGGCACACTGTCCGCTCGCTGCGTCATGGGATGGCCGGACAGCCCGGGTTCGAGCTCTTCGGCCCGTGGCAGGAGGGAGACGATGTTCGAGCAGAGTTCCTCGCCAAGGGAGAGAAGTTCGATCTCGTTCGTGCTGGAGCCAAAGCCTACTCCACGGCAAACCTCGAATCAGCGTGGGTGCCGTCGCCGACGCCGGCGATCTTCACAGGACATCGAATGGCCGACTACCTCGAGTGGCTTCCCGCCGAGCGTATGGGATCCCTCGCAGGCAGTTTTGCCTCTGAGGACATCGAAGACTACTACAACACGCCCTACGACATCGGCTACGGACGCACAGTGAAGTTTGACCACGACTTCATCGGGCGCGAGGCTCTCGAGGACATCGCCACTCGCGACAACCGCGAAAAGGTGACGTTGGTCTGGGACCCCCAGGACCTTGCGGCCACGCAGCAGACGCTTTATGAAGCTGGAGTCCCCGCCAAGTACATCGAGTTCCCCAAGGCGCGTTACGGTCTCTTCCAGGTCGACGCAATCCAGGTCAAAGGAAAGACCGTCGGCATCTCTCATGACGCCGGCTACATCACGAACGAACAGGCGTTCATCTCACTGGCCAGCATCGACAAGGAATACGCAGCGCCAGGTACCGAAGTCGAACTCTTGTGGGGCGAGTCACCAGTGTCGACCAAGCCTGCAGTGGAGCACCACCGGCAGGTCAGCATCAAGGCCGTCGTTCAGCCGGCACCGTACTCATCATTCGCCCGCGAAAACTACCGGAAGAACTGAGATGATGACACAGACGACCATCGATTCTCGAGAATTGCTGTCGGCTTTCTCCCTTGAGATGACGGCCAAGGACATCGACGCTCTCGGCGCAGCTGCGGCGTCAATTCCCGCCGGGACGACTGTCAACCTCACCTATCTCGGCAATGAGACCACCGAGATGCGCATCGAAGCAGCGCAGGCGATAGTCGGAGCAGGATTTGATGCAGTACCGCACATCTCGGCTCGGCGTCTCACCGGCGAAGAAGAGCTTCGCGACTATCTCGAACGCCTAGCCGCTGTCGGCGCTGTCGAGCGGCTCTTCATCGTCGGCGGCGACCCGACCAAACCTGTGGGACCGTTCTCCGATGCCTTCTCCGTGATCCGAACCGGATTGCTCGAAGAATTCGGAGTCAAGGAGGTCGGGATCACCGGATACCCGGAGGGCCACCCAGACATCGACGAAGTCACGCTGTGGAACGCGCTGGAGCAGAAGCTGTCTGCTTTGGAGCGTGCAGGCATCGCGGCTTCGATTACCACCCAGGTATCTTTCGATTCGACGGCAGTCGCGAACTGGGTCCAAGCCGTCCGAGACCGCGGAATCGACGTTCCGATTCGAGTCGGAGCACCAGGTCCAGCAGGAGTCAAACGCCTCCTCGGATTCGCACGCAGACTTGGAATCTCTGCGAATGCAGCTCTGCTCAAGAAATATGGAGCCTCTGTCACCAACCTTCTCGGCCGTTCCACCCCGGCTACCTTCATCGAACGTGCCGCCGAGGACTTCGCTGGTCACGACTTCGGCGACGTGCGAATCCATTTCTACACGTTCGGTGGCCTCGAGGCCACCGCGCAGTGGGCAAAAGAATACCTGGCAGACGGTGGCCGCGAAGCGAATCCATCAATGCGCAAAGGAGAGTCGGATACCGATGTCTCCCGACAGTAGCCAGACCATCATTCAAAGGAACGCGACCGAGCCTGCCTCATCGTTTCCGGACCTGAGCGTAAGGGCATCGTCTCGGCCGTCAGCACAATCGTGACTCGTCATGACGGCAATATCGTCAAAAGTGATCAATTCTCCAGCAAGGGCGAAGACTCGACCTTCTACCAAAGACTCGAAATCGAGATGGAGGATCTGGTCGAGACACGGCCCCTCCTCGAAGCCGACCTGGCGGCGACACTGCCACAGCTCGGCCTCACATGGCAGCTGGTCGACCAGACGATCCCCAAGCGGATGATCGTCTTCGCTTCGAAATCCGACCACTGTCTCCTTGAACTGCTGTGGCGACATGAGCGCGGAGAGCTCAATGTCGAGATCCCCATGGTGATCTCAAACCACCGCGATGTCGAAGAAGAAGTGAGCTTCTTCGGCATCCCCTTCCACCATGTGCCAGCGGCGGGCCCGGACAAATCAGAGGCAGAGGCCACAATCCTCGAACTCATCGAAGGTCAGGCCGACTTCCTGGTTCTCGCCCGCTATATGCAGATCCTCTCGGGTGACTTCCTCGACGCGGTCAAGGTACCGATCGTCAATATCCATCACTCGTTCTTACCGGCATTCATCGGTGCCGCGCCATACCGCAAGGCGTGGGAACGGGGGGTCAAGCTCATCGGGGCGACTGCTCACTATGTCACTCCCGAGCTCGATGCCGGGCCGATCATCGAACAGGATGTGGCCTCGGTCAATCACACATTCGATCACAAGGACCTACAGAAACGTGGTGCCTACGTCGAACGCGCCGTGCTCTCACGAGCTGTGCAGGCTCACGTGGAAGATCGGGTGGTCAGACACGGCAATCACACTATCGTCTTCAGCTGATAGTTCCCCGGTGTCCTGTGTGACGATCAGACCATCACACATCACCAGCTGACAGCGCGCACTTGGTTGGGTGAAGAAGCACTTCAGACCCAGCAAGTGCGCGCTGTTCAGTTGTGCAGACGAGTTGCATGATCGTCCAGGACGATCACACCGTTGCCACGTCGACCGCTGTTTCTCCCACTTCCTGGACGCCCTTGAAGTCCGCTGCAAGATAGTTGGCGTGCATTGCGAAACGCGTCACTGGTTGGAAAAGGCGCTGTCGAAAGATGCAGTCGGCTTGGGCCACAGCAGCGAGCGGATGTAACGCACCGCTTCCTCAGCGCCGTACAGACGATCCATCCCGGCGTCCTCCCACTCAATCGAGATAGGACCTGTATAGCCGATCGCCCTGAGAGCCCGAAACACGTCTTCCCACGGCACATCGCCATGTCCGGCCGAGACGAAGTCCCAGGGTCGGTGCGGGTCACCCCACGGAAGGTGCGAACCGAGTATTCCAGCACGGCCGTTGGCAGGGCGAAGGCGCGTGTCCTTGCAATCGACATGGTAGATCCGATCTGCGAAATCGGTGATAAACCCGACAGGGTCGACGTTCTGCCACAGCATGTGTGAGGGGTCCCAATTGAAACCGAAAGCTTCTCGGTGCTCCACTGCGTCGAGCGCCCGTACACTGGACCAGTAGTCATAGGCGATCTCGCTCGGGTGCACCTCCAGCGCGAAGCGCACTCCTTCACGGTCAAAGACATCGAGAATGGGGTTCCACCGAGTAGCGAAGTCCTCGAAACCACCCTCAATCACCGATTGATCCACCGGCGGGAACATCGCCACATACTGCCAGATCTTTGACCCGGTGAATCCGACGACGGTGCCGACGTCGAGTCGGCGCGCAACTCGCGCAGCACGTTTCATATCTTCGGCGGCCCGCTGCCTGACTCCTTCAGGGTCGCCATCGCCCCATGTGGAGCGTCGTACGATCGCCTTGTGCCGGAAATCGATCGGATCGTCGCAGACAGCCTGCCCTGTGAGATGGTTCGAAATTGCGAATACCTGTAACCCGTGCCGATCGAGAATCTCACGGCGCGACTGTAGGTATGCTTCGTCTTCGTCAGCCCTTTCCAGGTCAAGATGATCACCGCTGGCAGCGATCTCCAAACCGTCGTAACCCCACGAGGCGGCCAGACGTGCCACTTCTTCAAAGGGCAGGTCTGCCCACTGACCTGTGAACAGGGTGATGGGATGGCTCGAGGCCACGCTATCCGACTTGAGGCTGTCATCACTGACCGCGTCATTCATACTGTGGTCCATTCTCCTGTTTCGGCTGACTTAAGAACTGCTTCGACGAGACGAACAGAACGCACTCCGTCATCGACCGTCGGCAGGCCGCTGTGTTCCTTCCCCCGCACAGCAGCATAGGTATCAACGACGAAGGCGTCGAACGCATCAGTCCACCCCTGGGAGTGACCAGGCGGGGTGCAGTTGAGACGATGCTGATCGCGACTGACTTGGCCCTCCCCTCTGTGTAGTGTCATCGAGCCGTGTTCACTGCCAAGCCAGATCGACTCAGGGGTCTCTTGATCGAACACCGCCGAACCGTCGACACCGTCGATTTCGATCCATAGTCGGTTCTTCCGTCCCGGTGACACTTGGGAAACGACGACATTGGCCGTAATACCTCTCGCCGTTCGGAAAGTGACGATCGCCGTGTCTTCGGTCTCGACCTGGATATGTTCTCCCCGTGGGTCAAGTGGCGCGCGAACGAGGTGCCTGATGCGATGGGGCGAGTGGGGTGAATGATGTTTGTGGACGCCATCACCTCGGTGAATGTCTCCCCGGAGACGAATTCGGCAAGATCACACCAGTGGGTGCCGATGTCGGCGAATGCACGGGACGAACCGCCCGTCTTGGAACTGACGCGCCATGAGCCCACGTTTGGTGACATCATCCAATCCTGCAGGTAGGAGCCATGCACGAGAGCGACATCGCCGAACTCTCCAGCAATTCGACGAGCGCGGATCTCTCTCACCAGAGGGTGATAACGGTAGACATATGGCACTGTTGCGAGAACGTGGTTCTCTTGTGCTGCTCGGGCGATACGGAGTGCATCAGACGTCGTCGTCGCAATCGGCTTTTCGACAACGACGTTGATCCCGGCGTTGATGAGTTCTTCAGCATACGGCGCATGTGTGTCGTTCGGTGAGCAGATGTGAACAACATCAGGTCGATCAGAGATCAGAGCCGCCAGATCTGGGTATCCTTCCGGCAGCCTCCACTCCTGGGCCGCTCGCTGTGAGCGCTCGGGCCGGGACGCGAGGACCCCAAGAATGGACGCCCGAGCATGGCGGGCGGCGCGCAGGTGCGCGGTTGCGATCATTCCGGTGCCGACAAACGCAACCCGCGGGCGATCCTGACCGTCAGAGTACATGTTCTGCATTCTCTTCCTTTCCATCATTGCCCGAGGTTCGCGACAGTCACGAACGCCGGATCAGCTACGGGAAATGCATCCACCTGTTCGACGGCCCCAGAGTCTGCGTCGATTCGGTACGATCGAATCAAGTTCGCCGGTCGGTCAGCGAGCAACAGGATCTCTCCACCCGGTGAAAGAGCGAAGCTGCGAGCGGCAACTCCTGGGTGGTCGGACGTTGCCAACTTGGTGGCCCCGGCGCGGACGAGTTGCCCTCTGCTACCGATATCGAACCAGGCCAACGTGTCCTCACCTCGGTTATTCACGTAGAGGATACGGCCGTTCGGGTGGCATCGAATATCCGCCGGCTCATTACCCTGGGGACCGTCCGCCGCCGTGGCGACCACCTCGCCCAGCAGCCCGAACTCGCCGCTCGAGGCGTCGAAGCTGAGTGAGACGACAGTTGAGGAGAACTCGCACGTCGCCCAAGCATGTTTTCCTCCAGGGCTGAATACGAGGTGGCGGGGCCCTGTTTCAGGCGGCAGCTGCAGATGTGATATCTCTTTGAACGTCTCACTCAGTCCGAAGGTTGTGATCCGATCGGCGGCCTTGTCGCACACGACAACGAATTTCCCTGTCGGGTCAATGACGGCGCAATGGGCGTGCCCACTCGCCTGACCGTGTCCGCTGGCTTGCCGCGACGAATTTGGGTCGACACCTCCATCGGCAAAAACCCTCACATCAGAGATGCCATCTATTCGTCCGATTCTGTCGATGTCGTAGAGCACCACGGTGGAGTCGTCATAGCGAAATTCTGTGGTCCACCCTTCCGCGGTCTTCACGACGTGCTCGACGTGGTCGAAGCTGCCATGATTGGCGCTGACGAGCTTTGCGCCTTCTTCATGGATAGACAGGTACGTGGGAAATGGCCCCGGAGAGATCTGTCGGTTGAGTTCGGTGAGAGTCCCGTTGGTCTGGTCGATTGAAAACGCATAAACGGATGCCGCAGGTCCTGTCGGCCCGCGCCCGTCGTTTTTCCGCTCGTCCACTGCATAGAGGGTCGAACGCGACGGTGAGTATACGAGGTATCCGGCCTGTTCCGGGCAATCAGTCCGACCGTTCATGCGAAGGTCAGTGCCATCGCGGTTGACGCTGAGCACGACGATTCCGCCTGGTCCTTCTGCGGGGCCGTCGGCGTAGCATCCTGCCCACGCGATGAGACGGGTGTCATCGTCTTTCGTCATGATTCGATCAGTCGTCGCAGCATGTCCTGATGGCAACGCACCTGCTCCACTTCATTTTGAAGACCGGAGACGGGCAAGTCCTGCCAATAACGCTGGCCTTCGTACTCGGTGTTGATGTAGCCGTCGAATCCGCCGTCCTTGAGCGCCTGAATCGCTGCGGGGTAGTCGATTGCTGGTTCTTCGAAGTTTCCCGGAGACCCGGCAACCTCCGACATGTGATTGAATTTGCCGTGGATGTGCGTGATGTGTGGAATGAGGTCGCGCAGGCGCTGCACAGACGTGTGGGAGAACAACAGGGCCTCGGCAACAACGGTGAAGTCGATCGTCTCAGGCGATTCGACATGCCTATTCGTCCACTCTTCTACCGCTCTGAAAAGTTCGGAGACGTCCGGGGGCGTTTCCCCGCTTGTGAGGTACTGGGAGAATTCGACTCGGATGTTCCCAGCAGTGCGGCTATGAATGGGCTCGAGCTCGAAGGGGACCTGTCCGTCCCGGATCGCCAACGCGAGTTCGACCGAGGACTCGAGTGCCGCCGGTTGGGCACCTCGTCGTCCGAACTGTTGGAGCTGTGCCTCCGAGAGCCGGAACTGGAATATACCGAAGTCAGGGACAATTCCGATGTGGCTGCTTCCCGTGTGTTCGGCCAGTTCGAGAATCTCCTGTACTTCTTCACCTTCGAGGCGCATCGGCTGGTGAATCTCTTTGCCGAGCTTGATGTCGAGCTCTTCAGCAACCGGCAGCGCCATAGCGATGATTTCGATAGGTACGACGGACAGTGTGCGCACGATCGAGAATCCGAGTCGTTTAGCCAATCGGATGTCGTGGATGAGCCGGTCAGCGGCCTCACGAAATGTCATCACATGGTCGCGGAATTGAAGCACGTCCATGCTGACATCCATCGCCACCGGTGTTGTGCCGTAGCGGTCCATCCATTGGAACCACTGGTCGACGAACTGTTCACCGGGGTCGGGATAGCGTAAGGACATCTCGTCGATCATTTCGATGCCTTCGGCACCGTAGAGATTCGTTCCTACTTCTCGAATCTGGCCCTCCAGGTCGAGTTGCTTGAGAAATTGAGTCTGTTGATAGCTGTAGAGCGAGACTCCACGTTTGATGGGCATCAGGCGTTCACCTCGTCGGTCAGGGGAATTCGGTAGGTCACGATGTGCAGTGTCTTATCCGATCCCGCGCCTGTACCCGGCTCGGGCGGAGCGTTCACCCATTCCTCGTCAGTCGGTAGATAGCCGTATGCAGCGAGCACGGACTGTTGAAACCGGATGATGTGCTCCCCCGGCGCGAGACCGCCGGGCACGGCGACGTGGAGAATCGCCTCGTCGTCGTAGTCCCAGTGCTCCCAGACAGCCTTTTCCAGTTGCTGGTAGGTTCGCGGGGGCTTTCCATTGATTTCGAAAGTCTGGACGTCATTTGGATATCGGATTCCATCGACTTCGAGGAAGTAGCCATTGTGGAGTGAGAGGTAGACGCCTCGATAGTTTGCAATTCGCACAGCGAGCGTGAAGCCGATCACGTCTCCGTCGCGCTCCTCGTTTCGGAGACTGTTCGGACGGATGAGGAGATTATCAAACACGGGATGCCCCTTTCTGATGCAGTCCGCCGTTGAAATGTTGGTCGGCAATGTATTTGCAGGTCCGAGCGGTCATAGCCATGATTGTCAGGGTCGGGCCTACGGCACCATTGGTGACGTAGGCACTACCGTCTGTGACGAATAGATTCGGTACGTCCCACGCCTGATTGAACTCGTTGAGCACGGAACTCTGAGGGTCTGAACCCATACGGGCTCCACCGCATTCGTGAATGGCCGCCCCCATCGACACACTCTTTTTGAATGCGAGAACGAACAGAGCTCGGCTGATCGGATCGGCGTCGGGCCACACCTTTTTCGAATCCAAGCCGAGAGCGGAGCCCGCGAAGTTGATCCGGTAGCCGCTTGCCTGCGCCATTTCTTTGAGACCGGCCACTTGTGCTGTCATGAGGTTGCGTTCGTTTTCGGTGATTCCAAGACGGATGCGCGGAATCGGAATGCCCCAATGATCCTTTCGCCGCCTACTGACACTGACGCGGTTCTGGTGCAAAGGCTCGATCTCGCCGAAGCCCATCAGTCCGACTGTTCCTCCATGTCCGTCAGGCACAGGGATACGACCAATCGTGCCTTGCATCGCCCAACCGTGCTGGAAGTTCGGATTCGAGACGCGGTCGATGTTGTCGAACTGCGGTATGTAGACACCTCCGACAGGAGGATAGTAGGGATCTGGTGGAGCGGGGTCGAGCGTTTCATATCCTTTGCGCTTCGGGTCGTCCCCGAAGAGCAGACTTGGTGTCTGGTCCATGAAGTATTTCCCGAGGACTCCGGAGGAGTTGGCGAGGCCGTCAGGATGTTGGTCGTTCGCCGAGTTGAGGAGTAGGCGGATGGATTCGATCGTCGAGGCGCACGAGACAACGACGTCTGCACGCGCCGTGTGATTCAGCTTCGTGATTCGGTCGACAAACTCGACGCCGTCGGCTCGACCTGTTCTCCGGTCGATCGTGACGCGACTGACCACGGAATTCATCCGTTCAGTGAGTCGTCCGGTGTCACGAGCGGCGATGATTCCGAGGGGCACACGATGGAGGTTGGGGGCAGCGTACCGCCATCCGATGACTTTTCGGTCCGGCCATCGGCCGGCCACGGTCTGTTGGAATTCTTCTTCCGCAGCGGTAAGAAGGGATGGGCCGCGATATTTGCCGTCGGGCAGATTGTCCAGTCCATCGGAGTTGCCATAGAGACCGAGAAATTCTTCGATTCGGTCATAGTATGGCGCGAGATCGGCGTAGGAGATCGGCCAATCGAGCCCGCGACCGGTCCGTGTACGACCTTTGAACTCGTGGTCTGACGCGCGTAGGAGCATCCGCCCATAGGAGTGGAAACGGCCGCCGAGCTGCTGGCCCCTGATCCACAGGAAACTCTCGCCCGACGTCGAGTAGGGCTGTTTGAAGTCATTGACCAGGAACGGGTCCTTCTGAGGCTGGTACATCGCGCGGCGGGCCTGGACGTACTGGCCGCGGAGAAAGGCACGAGCTCTGCCTCTCAGGTCGATGCTCATCGCCGCGGGCGGAGCGGGTGGTCCGGGGACGAAATCGTCTTCGGTGATGTCGCGGCCGGCCTCGAGCAGGAGAACTTCGAGGCCCCTTTCAGTGAGTTCCTTGGCCGCGGTGCTCCCGGCTGGTCCGGATCCGACGACGATCGCGTCGAAGTGCTTGGTGGAGATGTCGTTGCTCATTGTGTTCCTGTTCCGAGTGGTGCCTTGTAGTTCTGTACTGAAGTGGGATCGTTTCAGTACGGTTCGGTCGGTCCTCGGAGCTCTCTGAGACCGAGGCGCTGTGAGCGGTAGGCGGTCCACTCGTGGATATTTCCGGCTTTCTCGCGTCTAGGCGTGGGTGTGGAGTGTGCCCTAGGAATAGTCACGAGGCCGCCGCTGCGGTCTTCGCATCGGGAATCGGATAGGGAGTCAGCGTCTCGGAACGGGAGTAGCGGAAGCCGACGGCCCAGATAATGCCTGTGATGACCCCCGAGATGATTGGGATGGTGAATACCGGCCACCAGTCTGCGGCAGTGGCGGTCGGATTCGCCCCGACCGTTCCGGCGTAGACCCAGCCGGCGAGAACTGAGCCGATCAGTTGGCCGAAGCCGGAGACAACGAGGATGAGCATGCTCTGGGCCTGCGCCGAGTACTGTACGGGGGCGACACTGCCGATGTACATTGCCGCGAGGACGAGGAAGAAGTCATTGCAGATTCCTTGGAGCGCGATCGCGATGATGACGAGCCACCCGTTGTCGAGCCCTCCGGCGGTGATGAACACTGCGAAGCGGACACCCCACATCACCATTCCCGCGAACAGTGCCCATTTCATGCCGATGTGACGGACCACCCAGGGGATCGTGATGATGAAGGCGACTTCGGTGGCTTGGCCGATCGCAAGTGCACCAGCGACGTTGCCGATGCCCATGGCCCCGAGGAAGGGCGACGCGTAGGTGTTGTAGACACCGAGGGCGATCGATGTGAAGAGTGCGCAGATCATGAGAATAGCGAAATTACGGTGCTTGAGGAGACGGAAGGCGTCAGCGCCGACGACGTCGCCGAAGGAGAACCGGACGCCTTTGGCTGGTGCGGGCGTGGCCGGCAGTGTGAAAGAGTAGGCGGCGTAGACGAAACTGGCGATCGCTGTGACGTAGAAGAGTCCTGTTGATGCGGACAACCCCATCCAACCGACGGTCAAGCCGCCGATTACCCACCCGAGTGTGCCGAAGACCCGAATATAGGGAAACAGGCGTTTGTTTTCACCGAGGTGGCGGAATGCGATCGAATTGGCCATTCCCAAGGTCGGCTGGAAGAAGAGCATGTAAATGAATATCGCGCCGAGGGCCAGTGCTCCATTCGCAGTGGTCACGACCGCCGGCAGGAACAGCATCACGAAGCCACCACCGAGATGGGCGAGTCCAAGTGCTTTCTGCGAGGCCATGAACCGGTCGGCAATGGCACCGAGAAACATTGGCGACACAATCGCGGCGACAGCAGCGAGTGAGTAGGCAGCTCCGATGATGTCAGCGAGGCCATTCGTCGCGAGGACGAGGCCAAACGTGGCGAACCAGGAGCCGAAGACGATGAACTGCAGCAGCATCATCGCTGTGAGCCTGACGAACACGTTCCGGTCGGAACGAAAGATGCGCTCTTGGTCGGTGGTCGATTCTACACCTGCTGTCTTTTGCCTGTTGCTGCCGAATCGGGCTTCTCGAGTGGAGACGTCGTCGTCTTCACCGCGGTGGGTCTCGGTCATTTTGTCTCCCAATGCTGTCTCGTGATGAGTGTTTGAAGAGGGTTTGAAGGGTCCCTACGACTATTGGTTTTCGCTGTTGTTTCAGCTCGTGGTCTGGCAAGAATCAGGCCGAAGGAGCGGTTCCATCCCCAGTTGCAGCGCGTGTATTCGTAAAGTCTCCGGGCCTCACATTTGAGTACCGGTCGGGGTCTCGGAAGTATCTGATCCACAGAAATGCAGTGATCAGCGCGGCGATCATCGGGAAGGCCCAGATCGGCCACCAGTCCTGCGGTGACGGATTCTCAGCCGCGTTGACGGTCATGTTGTACACCGTTCCTGCCACAAGAGAACCGATAGAAGCTCCGATTCCTTGGATGACGAGGATCAGCATGCTTTGCCCTTGTGCTTGAAGCTCGGCCGGCGCAACCCGATCGATATACATCGACCCGACAATGACAAAGAAGTCGTTGCAGATTCCATGCAAGCCCACGGCGACAACGGCGATCCACGCCTCGTGGTCCGCGGCAAGGCCGAGGAGAAGGAATCGTGCGCCCCAGGTGAACATGCCAAGCAACAGAGCGCCCTTCATACCCATCTTCTTAATAGCGAAGGGAATGGTGAGAATGAAGACGATCTCAGAGATTTGGCCGATCGCAAGCACTCCGGCGACGTTTTCGATGCCGATCGCACCGAGGAACGGTGAGGCATACGAGTTGTAAGTTCCCAATGAGATCGCAGTCAGCACTGCGCAGAGCATAAAGGTGCGGAAACTGCGATCTTTCAACAAGACGAATGCCTTCGCGCCGATAAGATCGCCCCACGCCACGCCAGCCCCCTTACCTTCGGGCCGTGTCTTGGGCAATGTGAACGAATACAGGCCCATGATAAAGCTACCGATTGCGGTGACGGTGAAGGCCGCTACGGAGGCTGACAAGCCCATCCAACCGATCGTGAGTCCGGCGATGACCCACCCCAACGTGCCGAAGACACGGATATAGGGAAAGAACCGCCTGCCCTCGCCCAGATGACGCAGTGCGATCGAGTTCGCCAGTCCTACCGTGGGCTGATAGAAGATCTTGTAGACAAAGATGAGCAAGAGAACAACAAGTGCCTTATCGGCGTGGACCGCCGCGGGTAACGCCAAAAGGACAAGGCCGCCCGCTATATGCGACAGTCCCAGAACATTCTGAGTTTGCAGGAAACGATCGCCAAGAGCGCCGAGGAACATCGGTGAGACAATCGCGGCCACGGCAGCCAACGTGTAAGACGCACCGATGATGCTTCCCATGTCGTAAGTCGCGAGGACCAATCCCATCGTTGCGACGAACGTGCCTGGCACGAAGAACTCGAGCATCATCATGATGACGAGTCGAACGGATACCGCAGTATCGGATCCGCGTCGGGCCGATACCGGCAGTGGTGTGGTGGGCGTTCGTCCGGGCTGAGGCCTGTGTCTCATCGTTGAGATCCTTCGACTGTTTACTATCTGAACATTCCATCAGGAAACTGATCTGCCGAAGTTTTACCTTTAAATTGAATTATGTCAACAGCGCAGACAATTACTCATCGGACGAGTTCGTGGTCGATCCGAACTCCATCCACAGAGGCAGCTCACTGAGGTCGCCTCCGGAGCGCCTGAGCAATGCCGCCACCCCGCCGAGGATCACCGCGCCGTCAGTGATGCCAGCGGGCCTTAGTTGTATCGATGGCGAAACCGCTCTCAGGCTCGTGATCTCAAGCGATGCATCAAGACTCTCCAGGACCAGTCGACCCGCCCTGCCGAGGTCTCCTCCGAGTACCATCACGTTTGGCGCGGTGAGCTTACCAACGTTGGCAAAAGCACGACCAAGCAGCCGTCCAACTTCAAAGAGGGCACCACGGGCGGCCAGATCACCGGACTCAGCAGCGTCAATCACCTCTCTCGTGGAGACGAAGGCGGCGTGGCGACGAAGTCCAGTGAGAAGAGCGTGTTGCGAAGCGTACATCGTCAGACATCCACGGCTTCCGCACTCGCAGACCGGACCCGTATGGTCAACAACCATGTGCCCGATCTCTCCCGCCAATCCGTCTGCGCCGGAGAAAACTTCCCCATTGTGGAGGAACGCTCCTCCCACATGATCCGAGCACATGAGATAGAAGAGGTTCGAGGCTCCACGACCCGCTCCCCAGGTCCACTCTGCAATCGCAGCGAGGTTCGCGTCGTTGTCCACGAAAACAGGCAGATCCAAGCGCTGCTCCAATTCGGCACGAATAACGATATTACGCCAACTCGGCATGTGTGTTCCCGCCCATGATGCTACTGCCCCCGTCTCTCGCGAGATCGGCCCCTGCACTGCAGTAGCCACTTCAGTGAGATCGTAGGTAGAGAGGTCAGCTCGCCTCGCTAGCTCCTCGACCACTTGCGCTACGACTTCGGGACTGCTCGGCATCTCGACACCAACATCAGTACTGGACGCATCCACACGAAATTCGCGTTCAAGGTCGAATAGGGCACCGCTTACGGACTCCGGCCGCACACTGATCGACACCAGTCGTCCCGACCCCGCGGTGAGCGAGACCAGGGTCTCGCGCCCGTTGACTGATCGTGACCCAACCCGACCATCGGACGTCAGAGACCTGACGATACTCGTGATCGTGGCAGGAG
Source organism: Brevibacterium sp. LAARM3_SD1 (assembly GCF_057364765.1). Classification (NCBI taxonomy): domain Bacteria; kingdom Bacillati; phylum Actinomycetota; class Actinomycetes; order Micrococcales; family Brevibacteriaceae; genus Brevibacterium; species Brevibacterium sp. LAARM3_SD1. The sequence goes on from NZ_JBNFOL010000005.1 coordinate 113,074, forward strand.
AAAGCCCCGTTGCCCTAGCCAGACCCGCCTGCGAAGAGGGCCCGGAAAGACGCAGAACATCAACCACCCTCTGTTCATTATGCTGTCTGAACCCGGAGGTCTTTTTACGATCGCTGCCATTCGTTGAAACCACGTGCACAATCTATCGTTCGGAACTTGAACAATCAATGCGAATCGATCCGTCATGGATACTCAAATCAATTTGCCACCTGGACGGTCAGAGGCAGGCTCGCCAACGATCCAATTTCGAGTTCTCATCAGCTTACTGCCGATAGAGACACCGGCGAGCAATTCACCATAGTGCTGCAGGGCGTTGGCTCTTCACTGGTTTTCGTCTTATTTAGAGGACAGAGATCTACAGCAGAAGGCTCGACAGCTCGATGTCAAGAAGCACCATGCGGCTCACGCGACGGTGGCTCACTTCCATACGGTGAGAAGCGCCATTAGCACAGACCGCGCGCAGAGATGCAGGTAGGTCGTGAATACTGGTGGCATGAAGGCCCGCACCCCGTTTGGCAGCAGCGGCGGTCCCCGAGGCTGTCCTATCCCCTGGGGTCGGGGACGAGTTGGCAGAGCTCGAGGCGATCTTGCCTGGACACGAAATGCACATCTTGACAGCCAACACACGCAAGGCCTACGAGTAGGCGTGGCGATCCTTTACCGTCTTCTGCCTACCCCACGATCTCAAGACACTTCCGGATGCCCTCCTAAAGGCAAGCCCCGGTATATTCGCCGTATGACTGCTCTCAACTTCTGGGGAGCCGTAATTCCAGCGTGGCTCGGCAGCGTTGGCGGTTTGGCAGTCGCAATCGTCAGCACTATTGCATTAGTCCCAAAGTATAGCGGGCGGTGCGACAGTACCGACGTAACGGGCACTCCGCTACAGGGAAACGCTGAACCTGCAGCGCGACAGGGCGATGCGCATCATCGAGGGGGACCCGAATCCGAAAGCGGCACGGTGCGTGAAGACCAAGGGGTTGACGAAGATCTTCGACGAGCCCAGTTCTGACAAAGCAGCGGGTCTGTCCGGGTGGAAGGGCTACGTCACCAACATCGAGGCCAAGACGATGACAGCCCGCGAAGTCGTGGGTTCCTATCACGAGCTGTGGCATGTCGAGCAGTCTTTTCGGATGTCGAAGACCAATCTGAGTGCCCGCCCGATCTTTCACCGCACCGAGGATGCGATCGAGGCGTGCTTAACGGTCGTGTTCACGGAGTTGGCGGTCGCCCGATTTATGCAGGAGGCGGCGGGACTTTCATTGAAAGGGATCATCGCTACCTTGCGGCCATTGCGTGAGTTTGTGGGCGAGATCGAAGGGCACGAACTCGTGTTCCTCCCTGATATCCCGCCAGCTGTTGCCGAGCTCGTCAGCCAGGTCGAAAACTACGGGCCCGGGGTGGGGACACTAAAGTGAAGCAACTCAGGAGACATGTGAGGATGGCGAGCTTTCGAAGCCGGACGCAATGTTCGATCTGGCTGAAATAACAGCACCGACCGGGCAAGCGACGGAATCAGCGAAACAAGGTCGGAAAAGCGCCGTTGTACAACGCCCACCTGAATTTCCATTACGCGTTATATTTCCGAAGCGGGACACTGGCCTCACGAGCATGACTATGCTATCCGATATCTTTCGTGATACGGGCCGGATCCAGCCGCCAGAACACTGGGCCATTTCGAACCCATCGTCGCTGTATTGTCAGAAGGTGACGCCCTACAACTAAGCCACGAGTTTCTCGATTGTGCTGTGCGCTGGCCAGACAGAATACTCTCACTCCGAGCTCTTCGATGAGGTCAATCTCATGGGGAGTCGAAAGAATCTTAGGATTTGCGGTCAGCACTGCCCAGCCGTTTTCATGTGCATCCCGAATCCATTCGACGTCGCTGACGAACTGAGCATCGCGCTGTCCGTAATGATCGCGCATTGGAATGACGGTGTAACCGAACTTCCGCAAACCTTCGGCCATCGGTGGAGAAATACACCGGTCGAGAAGGAGCGGGGTCCTACGCGATAAGCGCAAATCGCCCTCTGTGCTCATCGACATAGCTGACCAACTCCAAGTCGAGGTCGAAGTCGGATGCTACCGAATCTCGTGAGTCGCCGGCCTGAAGTGCACCGAGAATCGGAAACACTGGCACCATCGTATTGGCAAAGCTGGGGCGACCGCCGTTGTATCGCGGGTCGACAATGATTCTGGGCGACTCGGCTACGACAAACTGCTCCACATAACCATCCGAACCAAAGATGAGGGGAGCAAGGTGGTCTTTCAATACTTCCTTGAACGCTCCTTGACGATCGCGGATGCGCATCAGTTCGTCTCCCGTTTGCACGAATGCGTCGGTCCCATCGGTCACGAACTGTGGATTTGCCATAGCGAACTGGTCGCCACTTTCTTCCTTGATGTAGCGGGCCGCGATGCTCGCCTGCTGCATAGACATACCCATCTCGCGCAAGGCGTTGAGAGAGAATCCTTCTGCGAGACCAACCAACGGCAATGTCGGCCAACCCCTTCGGCGCGCCTTGTGGGAATGTACCAATGGGGGCCTGGAACCCGATTGGCGGGTCCAAGATCTCAGCTTCTCGGGACTGTCCATGCCGATCAGCTGGGAAGCTTCGCGGAAGGTAAGAATAGGGGCTGTTGCTCGCAAATCGTTCGGAGCGATACTCACTATTACTCCCTTGGCTGTCGTTATCTACCGCTTTATTCCTAGTGTCGCACATGCAGGTTAATGTTCGAACGCACGCAGCACTCATGAGATTTTCAAACACATTCGCATACTACTGGCCGAACGCTGGCCGCCTCAGCGGAGCAACCTTGCGCCTGTAGTTCGTTATGGAGTCGAGATGGGCCTAGACACACAATAGAACGCACAAGCGAATTTGAGGGCTACATAACTGCGGACTGAAGCTTTTCCGTAGACAACGTGCAGACTGAAACGAAACCCCGCATCTATCCCGCACTTTCACTGACAGCTAAAGACAGCCCCCGATAGCTAAGTGAACTCCTCACCTGCGACGACCAAAGTTGCTGCTATCCCGCAGAAACTCCTGATATCGCAGAACTCTTACTCGAAAGTTCACCAAACGGATGATCTTGCTCTGACTGCGGGCTCGTTGCCATCCCGAGTTGAGGGCGACTCATCAATGGAGAGATCGTGTGAATAACGTCTAATGGCACAACCTCAGTCAAACCAAAGTCAAGGTTTCGACAGTGGCATCCAGAACACTCTGATACTGATGCGTTCAGTACCCGTGATCACCCTCAGGCACCCTTACGAACCCAGATACTCGCACCGTGATCTTCCTGGTAAAGGCCCTACGGTCACCTTCCAGCACCCCATATATCCCCAATCACCGCCGGGAATGGCCAAAACACGCACAAAACCCCGCACAGTGGACAGAAAATCGACAAATTTCGCTGCGCCAACGCAACAATGAGGCCTCGGCCTGGGAGCTATAACGAAGCGATCTGGAGGGCCGGAAAGGAGTCCTATGAAGGCAAAAGACTGGACCTAAGAAACACCCCCTGACCTGCGATAATACAGGTCAGGGGGCCTTTCCTTACTACTCAGATGTTGAAGCCGAGGGCACGCATCTGTTCTCGGCCGTCCTCGGTGATCTTCTCCGGGCCCCATGGCGGCATCCAGACCCAGTTGATCCGGTAGGCCGGCACGATTCCTTCGAGCGACTGTGCGGTCTGATCTTCGATGACGTCGGTCAGCGGGCAAGCCGCCGAGGTCAGGGTCATCTCGATCACGGCGGTGCCGTCGTCTTCGACCGAGAGTCCGTACACGAGTCCGAGATCGACGATGTTGACACCGAGCTCGGGATCGACGACGTCCATCATCGCTTCGCGCACTTCGTCGACGCTCGCATTCTGCGGTGCGTCAATGACTTCAGGCATTGTGTTTCTCCTCACGAGCTGCTTGTGATTGGTTGAGTGCGTCCTTGAACGCCACCCACGCCAGGAGAGCGCATTTGATCCTGGCCGGGAACTTCGACACTCCGGTGAACGCCGCCGCGTCGCCGAGTATCGACTCATCCGCTTCCATTGTCCCACGAGAATGCATGAGTTCGTGGAACGCTCCTTCGATCTCGAGCATCTGTGCGACGGACGAATCGGCAGCCAGTTCGGAGAGCACCGAGGCCGAGGCCATCGAGATCGAACAGCCGTCACCGGCCCACCGCACCGCGATCGTGCCGTCCTCACGCAGTTCGGTCTCGAGCTCGATCTCATCACCGCAGGTGGGGTTCACCTGGTGCGAATAACCGTGCGGTGACTCTGCGGCGTCGCGGAGCAGTTCGGTGTTGCCGATGCGTGCCCGCGACTGGTCGAGGATGACCTGCTGGTAGAGCTGCTGCATCTGTGTGCTCATCGGTTCTCTCCCCCTCTCATGCGACTCCGAAGAAGGGCCGCACTTCCGCCAGAGCAGAAATGAAGCGGGTGCAGTCTTCGACATTGTTGTACAGGTACGTGCTCGCCCTCGTCGAGGCGGTGACCCCGAAACGGCGGTGCAGAGGCTGGGCGCAGTGGTGGCCCACTCGCACGGCGATCCCCTGCGAGTCGAGATACTGTCCGACATCGTGGGCGTGCACGCCGTCGACGTCGAAAGCCACGGTCCCGATCCTGTCTTTCGCCTCGCCGAGGATGCGGATCCCGGGGATCTCAGCGATCCCGTCGAGGAGGACTCGGGCGAGCTCCCTCTCATGCTCGAGCACATTGTCCAGCCCCACCTCGGAGAGGTAGCCGATCGCGGTCGCGAAGGCCGCCACCTCGGCGACCGGCTGAGTGCCGGCCTCGAACCGCTGCGGAGCGGGCATGAACTCGGTCTCCTCCATGGTCACCGTGGTGATCATGGATCCGCCGGTGAGCACCGGCGGCAGAGCGTCGAGCAGCTCGGACTTGCCCCACAGCGCACCCAGACCAGTGGGTCCGAGCGCCTTGTGCGCGGAGAACGCAGCGAAGTCGATGTCGAGGTCGACGAAGTCCACGGGCATATGCGGGACGGACTGGCAGGCGTCGAGGACGACGTACGCACCGACGGCGCGAGCCCGATCCACGAGGCGGTCGACCGGGTTGATCGTGCCGAGGACATTGGAGACTTGCGTGAACGCGAGCACCTTCGTCGATTCGTCGACGATCGTGTCGAGATCGGCAAGATCGAGCTCTCCCGAGTCGGTCACGGGCAGCCACCGCAGCTGCGCTCCCGTAGAAGCAGCCAGCTGCTGCCACGGCACGAGATTCGCATGGTGCTCCATCTCGGTGACGACGATCGAATCGCCGGGAACGAGGGCGAAGCGCGCCGCGTCCTCTCCCCCGAAGCCGTGGCTGGCCCGATCCATGCCGAGTGCCACGACGTTGAGCGCCTCGGTGGCGTTCTTCGTCCAGCACACCTGCTCCGGGGACCCGCCGACGAGTCCGGCAGCGGCGATCCGCCCGTTCTCGAACGCGTCCGTGGCCTCAACGGCCAGGGAGTGCGCGCCCCGGTGGACGGCGGCATTGCGCTGGCCGAAGTACTCGACGAAGGTATCGATGACGCACTGCGGCTTCTGGGATGTCGCGCCCGAGTCGAGATACGACAGCGGCGACTCCCCGACCCTCGCATCGAGAATCGGGAAGTCGCCCCTCAGACGTGAGAACATCAGACGCCGGCGGTGAAGAAGCGGTCGTAGCCTTCGTTCTCGAGGCGTTCGGCCAGCTCCGGTCCGCCTTCCTCGGCCACCTTGCCATTGATGATCACGTGGACGTGATCGGGCTTGATGTAGTTGAGGATGCGCGTGTAGTGGGTGATGAGCATGATGCCGACGTCGGTGGCGTCCTTGACGCGGTTGACGCCTTCGGACACGATGCGCAGCGCGTCGACGTCGAGGCCGGAGTCGGTCTCGTCGAGGACGGCGAACTTCGGCTTGAGCATCTCGAGCTGCAGGATCTCGTGACGCTTCTTCTCGCCGCCGGAGAAGCCTTCGTTGACGTTGCGCGAGGCGAACGCGGGATCCACACGCAGGTTCTCCATGGCCTGCTTGAGGTCCTTGGTCCAGTTGCGCAGCTTCGGAGCTTCGCCGTCGATGGCGGTCTTGGCCGAACGGAGGAAGTTCGTCACGGTCACGCCGGGAACCTCGACGGGGTACTGCATGGCCAGGAACAGGCCGGCCTTGGCACGCTCGTCGACGGACATTTCGAGGACGTCCTCACCGTCGAGGGTGACCGAACCGGAGGTCACCTCATACTTGGGGTGGCCGGCCAGGGCGTAGGCCAGGGTCGACTTGCCGGAGCCGTTGGGGCCCATGATGGCGTGGGTCTCGTTCGTGTTGATGACGAGGTTGATGCCGTTGAGGATGGGCTTGAGACCGGTTTCGGTGTTGACACCGACATGCAGGTCTTCGATCTTGAGAGTGGACATAATGATCCTTCTTCTTCGGTCTTGAGGTCAGTTCAGGGTGGTGTTCGGGTCGACGAGGATGCGACCTGCGATCTCTTTGCAGTCATAGACCGCGACGGGTTCGAACGCCGGAGGATTCACCGGCTTGCCCGTCGTCAGGTCGAACTGCGAGCCGTGCAGCCAGCATTCGATGGTGCAGTCCTCGACGTCTCCTTCAGCCAAGGACACCTCACCATGGGTGCACAGGTCGTCGATGGCATGGATCGTGCCGTCGGAGTCGCGAGCGATGCAGATCTCGAACTCGCCGACCTCGATGCGCATGGTGCCGCCGGGGGCCACCTCGTCGGTGGCCGCCACGTCGATCATGGTCACAGCACACTCCGGGACAGTTCGTCTTCGATGCGAGCATTGAGCACGTCTTCGATCTCGGGCACCTGGATCTTCTGGATCACTTCGTTGAAGAATCCGCGGACCACGAGCTGACGAGCGACATCCTCGGGGATGCCGCGCGACATCAGGTAGAACAGGTGCTCCTCATCGAAACGGCCCACCGAGGAGGCGTGACCGGCACCGGCGATATCGCCGGTCTCGATCTCGAGGTTCGGCACGGAGTCAGCACGGGCGCCATCGGTGAGGATGAGGTTCCGGTTGAGCTCGTAGGTGTCGATGTCGAGTGCCTCGGGACGGATGAGCACATCGCCGATCCACACGCTGCGCGCGTCCTTGCCCTGCAGAGCGCCCTTGTAGTGGACGTTGGACTGGGCCTTCGGAGTGTTGTGGTCGATGTAGGTGCGGTGCTCGAGGTGCTGACCGGCATCGGCGAAGTAGAGTCCGAGCAGTTCGGCCTCTCCCCCGGCGGCTGAGTAGCGCACGTTCGTGTTCAGACGCACGACGTCACCGCCGAGAGTGATGTGGATGTGCTTGAACTTCGCATCCTTGCCCACGATCGCATCGTGCTGGCCGAGGTGCTGGGAGCCGTCGTCCCACAGCTGCAGCGACACGAAGGTCACGTCCGCACCATCGCCGATGACCAGCGAGACGAGCTCGGAGTATCGGGCCAGTCCCTCATGCTCGACGACGATGGTCGCCTTCGAGTTCGCTCCGACGGTGACGACGACATGGCCGTGGCCCAGGGCCTCACCGGTGCCGTCGGCGTGGATGATCGCGGCCCGATCGAGTTCGGTGTCCGCGGGGACCGAGTAGTGAGTCACCGCAGAGGCGCGGTTGGCGGCGACGGCCGCGGCGCGATCCTCGGGTTCGAGGATGCCCAGTTCCTGAGCCGACTCGAGCGAGATCTCCTCGACGGACAGCCCCTCGGGCAGATCCGACTCGAACTTCAGCTTCGCCTCGGTGGCGGTGTCCTCGAAGAACTCGCTGAACTTGCGCACGGGAGAGAAGCGCCATTCCTCCTCCCGGCCGGTGGGCACGGGGAAGTCGGCGACGTCGAAGCTGCGAGTGCGCGCATCGCGCTTCGAATCGGGCACCTGGACCTCGGAACCGTGCGAGTGTTCCGAGATGCCAAGCGGGTTGGTGGTATCAGTCACAGATTTACTCCTTTGAGTGCAGTGGGCGCTGGATCGGGTCTCAGCCGACCGCGCCTTCCATCTGCAGTTCGATGAGGCGGTTGAGTTCGAGGGCGTACTCCATGGGGAGTTCGCGCGCGATGGGCTCGACGAAGCCGCGCACGATCATCGCCATCGCCTCGGTCTCCTCCATGCCGCGGGACATGAGGTAGAAGAGCTGATCCTCGCTGACCTTCGACACGGTGGCCTCATGGCCGAGTGTGACGTCGTCTTCGCGGATGTCGATGTAGGGGTACGTGTCCGAACGGGAGACGTTGTCAACGAGCAGAGCGTCGCAGAGGACATTGTTCGACGAGCCTTCGGCGCCCGGATGCACGTGGACGAGTCCGCGGTAGCCGGCACGGCCGCCGCCGCGGGCCACGGACTTCGACACGATCGACGAATGGGTGTGCGGAGCGGCGTGGACCATTTTCGCACCGGTGTCCTGGTGCTGCCCCTCGCCGGCGAAGGCCACGGACAGCGTCTCTCCGCGAGCGTGCTCACCGGTGAGCCAGATAGCCGGGTACTTCATGGTCACCTTCGAGCCGATGTTGCCGTCGACCCATTCCATGGAAGCGCCCTCTTCTGCGATCGCGCGCTTGGTCACGAGGTTGTACACGTTGTTCGACCAGTTCTGGATCGTCGTGTAGCGGACCTTCGCATCTTTCTTCGCGATGATCTCGACGACGGCCGAGTGCAGGGAGTCGGTCTTGTAGATCGGAGCGGTGCAGCCCTCGACGTAGTGGACCGAGGAACCCTCGTCGGCGATGATGAGCGTGCGCTCGAACTGGCCCATGTTCTCCGTGTTGATGCGGAAGTAGGCCTGCAGCGGGATCTCGACGTGGACGCCTTTGGGGACGTAGACGAAGGAACCGCCGGACCAGACAGCGGTGTTCAGAGCGGCGAACTTGTTGTCGCCGGACGGGATGATCGACCCGAAGTACTCTTCGAAGATCTCCGGGTGCTCGCGCAGGCCGGTGTCGGTGTCCATGAAGATGACACCCTGAGCCTCGAGCTCCTCGTTGATCTGGTGGTAGACGACCTCGGACTCGTACTGAGCGGCGACACCGGCGACGAGGCGCTGCTTCTCGGCCTCGGGGATGCCGAGCTTGTCGTAGGTGTTGCGGATGTCCTCGGGGAGGTCCTCCCATGAGGTCGCCTGCCCCTCGGTGGAGCGGACGAAGTACTTGATGTCGGCGAAGTCGATTCCGGTCAGGTCGGCGCCCCAATTGGGCATCGGCTTCTTGTCGAACAGGCGCAGCGCCTTGAGCCGACGCTTGAGCATCCACTCCGGTTCGTCCTTGAGCTTCGAGATGTTGCGCACGACCTCTTCGCTGAGACCGCGAGTCGCGGTCGCTCCGGCGTCGTTCTCGTCGTGCCAACCGTATGCGTACTGCCCGAGGTCTTTGAGCTCGGGATTCGCATCGATGATCCGATTTCCTGTGTCAGTCATCGTGAACCTCCTTGAGGTCGATCATTGCTGTGGATGAGTGGTCTGGTCAGTTCCGAAGTCGGAATGTGGGTGGTGCACACATGGTCTCCCTGGGCCAACGAGGACAGCCGGCGCACATCGACGCCGAGGTAGTCGGAGAACATCGCGAGCTCTGCTTCGCAGATCTCCGGGTACTCCGCCGCCACGGCCTGGATCGGGCAGTGCCCCTGGCACAGCTGCATCGCCTCCAACGGGGTTCCGGCCGCCACCGGTGTCGACGAGGCGGCGTACCCTTCCCGGGTGAGTGCAGCGGCGAGTGCACGCGAGCGTGACGCCACGGTGGTGCCGCCCCGCTTGTCGAGCTCCGGTCCGAGTCGGTCCCGCAGTCGGCCCACGAGGTCCTCGGTGAAGTCCTCGACTGCCGACTTGCCGTGCTTGTCCTCCATATAGCGCAGGATGTTCACGGCCAATTCGTCGTAGGAATGACTGACCGAATCGTGTCCGGCCGTCGTGACCACGTAGTGTCGGGCCGGTCGGCCCCTGCCCGCCTGTTTGCCGGCGAGTTCACGGACCTCGATGAGGCCCTCGCTCTCCAGCGCGTCCAGGTGACGACGGATCGCCGCGGGAGTCAGCTCGAGGGCTTTGGCCAAAGACGAAGCCGTGATCGGCCCTTCGTCGAGCACCGACTGGAAGACCTTCTGCCGGGTGCGGCGGTCTTCCGTGTCGTTTGCAGCCATAATCCACCTCCTTGACTAACACAACACTATTGTTGCGTAATTTGTTTCGTAAAACTAGGTGAGCCTAACCACGGCCCCATCCGACGCCTGCCGCCTGCGGTTTCGACACCTGTTTCGACGCGTCGTAGAATAGCCTGGTGTCATCTCCGGCCCTGACCATTCGCGGTCTCCAATACTCCTACGGCACCCACCGTGTCGTCGACGGAATCGACCTCACGGCCGAGACCGGATCCGTCCTCGGCGTCCTCGGACCCAACGGTGCGGGCAAATCCACGACCATCTCCCTGGCTGTGGGCACCCGCCGCCCCGATGCCGGGACGGTGGCGATCTTCGGACACGACCCCGTCACCGAACACGCCACGACATCGCAGCTGGCCGGGGTCATGCTCCAGGACGGCGGACTGCCGATGAGCTCGAAGCCCCTGCAGGTGCTGCGCCATCTCTCCTCCCTCTATGAGAATCCCGTGTCGGTCGACGAACTCGCCGAACCCTTGGGACTCCGTGACTTCGCCGGACGCACGATGCGCCGGCTCTCCGGCGGACAGAAGCAGCGAGTGGCACTGGCCGCAGCCCTCATCGGCCGACCGCGACTCGTCTTCCTCGATGAGCCCTGTGCCGGCCTCGACCCGCAGGCCCGCGAAGTCGTCCACAGCTTCATCCGCGACCTGGCCGACCGCGGGGTCGCGGTCGTCCTCACCACCCACGATCTCGCCGAAGCCGAGGAACTCTCCGACGAAGTCGTCGTCATCGATCGCGGACGGATCATCGCCCAGGGAGCCCCCGAGGAGCTGCGCGGCGCCTCCGCCGGGTCACGTTCGCTGACGATCCGCCTGGCCTCCCCCGTCCCCGCCGCTCTCGTCGCTCGGCTCGCCGAGCTCGGTCCCGCCTCGGCGCAGGGCTCACTGATCACCATCGACGGAGCACCGACAACTGAGCAGATCGCAGCCGCGTGCACGGCCATCGCCGAGGCGGGAGCGCAGATCACGGACATCGGAATGCAGAGGCAATCCCTGTCCGATGTGTTCTTCGAACTGACCGGGAGGCCGCTGAGATGACATTCAGGCGCATCATCTCCCAGACGAAATTCGAAACCCTGTCCGTTCTGCGCAACGGCGAACAGCTGCTGCTCTCGGTCATCTTCCCCCTCGGCCTGCTCGTCTTCCTCGCGAAGACTCCCCTGCTCACCGGCCTCGGAGTCATCGACGCAGGCGCCGATCCGCTGTCCATCGCCGTGCCCGGCGCGCTCAGCCTGAGCCTGGCCTCCAGCGCATTCACCGGACAGGCGATCGCAACCGCCTTCGACCGCCGCTACGGAGTGCTCCGGCAGCTCGCGACGACTCCGCTGGGCACGAACGGGCTTATCCTCGGCAAGCTCGGCGCCGTCATCGTTGTCGTCCTCATCCAGTACGCGCTCGTCTTCGCTCTGGCGGCGGCGCTTGGATTCCGGGGACCCGTCGACGCTCTCGGGCTCATCCTGGCCACGCTGTTCGGCACCGCCGCTCTGCTGTCGCTGGGACTGCTCATGGCCGGCACGGTCCGCGCCGAGGCGACTCTGGCGGCGACGAACCTCATCTGGGTGCTCATGGCCGGCGTCGGTGGCCTCGTCATCGCGCATCCGGGAGAATGGGGAACAGTTGTGGGCTATCTGCCCTCCGGTGCGCTCGGCGACGCCATGCGGTCCGCCATCGGAGACGGCGGCACAGACATCAAAGCAATCATCGTGCTCCTGGTTTGGGGGCTTGTGGGAACGCTTGCAGCACGCAGGTGGTTCCGTTTCGAATGAGGAGTGAAGTGGTCACCAAGAAGATCCGCATCGCCGCTTGGGCCATGCTCATCGCCCAGGCAGGGATCATCCTGACCGGCGGAATCGTCCGGCTCACCGGCTCGGGGCTCGGCTGCTCCGACTGGCCGAAGTGCACCCCGGATTCGCTCGTGGCCACCAGCGAGATGGGCATCCACGGCGCCATCGAGTTCGGCAACCGCCTCCTGGCCGTGGCGCTGGCGATCCTCGGCGTGTGCATTGCGCTCCTGCTGTGGAAGGGCCGGAAGCAGCGCCCGGATCTGTTCTGGCTCAACATCGGACTGCTGGCCATCGTCCCCGTCCAGGCCGTCGTCGGCGGAATCACCGTGTGGACGAAGCTCAACCCCTGGGTCGTCGCCGGACACTTCGTCCCCTCGGCCGTGGCCGTCGGCGTCGCCGCCTACTTCGTCCGCCGTACCTATGACACGGGCGTCCGTCTGAACATCAAGGCCCCAGCTCCGCTGCCGACATTGGGCTGGATCATCCTCGGCCTCACCGCGATCATCGTGATCTTCGGCGTGCTCACCACGGGAGCCGGGCCACACTCGGGTTCGACGATCTCGACCCGCAACAACCTCGACAACATCTGGATCACTCGCCTGCATGCCGCACCCGTCTGGCTGCTCGTCATCGCCACGATCTCCGCGCTCGTCATCGCACGGAAGAAGGCGCAGACGGCAATGGTCGCGCCGCTGATCGTGCTCCTCATCGTCGAGATCGCCCAGGGAATCATCGGCTACGTCCAGTACGCCCTCGGTGTTCCCGAACTGCTCGTGGCCTTACACATGGTCGGGCTGTCGGCTACGATTGCGGCAAGTGTTGCCGTCCTCGACAGCGCATACCCGAGGAGCACCGATGTCAGTACCGATCGTTCCGTGCCTGTGGTTTCCTGATTGCGCCGAGGAGGCCATGGAGTTCTACTGCTCCGTCTTCCCTGATTCGCGCATCCTCTCCATCGAACGCTATCCCGACGAGTCCCTCGATGAACATTTCAAGGGGATGAGCGGGAAGGTCCTGACCGGCCGGTTCGTTCTCGACGGCACAGAGTTCATCTGCCTCGACGGCGGACCGGCGTTCACATTCAACGAAGCGATCTCGCTGACCGTCGAATGCGCGGACCAGGCCGAGATCGACCACTATTGGTCCAATCTGTCGGCTTCACCCGACCACGAACAGTGCGGCTGGCTCAAGGACCGTTTCGGAGTCAGCTGGCAGATCGTTCCCGCGAACCTCGGCGAGCTGATGACCGGTCCGGCACAGACTCAGGCGCTCATGCAGATGAAGAAGATCGTCATCGACGACCTCGTCAACGCCGGCTGAGAATTTGCGTTCCGACACGAAGCGCAAGGCACAGACGTACAACGGCCCAGTTTGAGCTGGATAGCACTGTTTCAAATCTGTGCTATCCAGCTCAAACTGGGCCGATTGGATCAGCGGGCTCTTCGGCGAGTCACCAGATCCCGGGGATCAGGGTGGGCACGAACGGGTCGATGGCCACCGCCAGGAAAAGCAGCGACAGGTAGGTGATCGATCCGTGGAAGACCTTCATCGCCTTGAGTGAGGTGCCGTCCTTGCCCTGCTTGGCCCGGGAGACCAGCGAGTAGCACGACCACAGGAACCAGGCTCCGGCGCCCACGGCCACGATCGTGTAGACCGGACCCATCGGCGCGACGGGAATGAGTGCGAGCGAGCAGGCGATCATCGCCCACGTGTAGAGGATCATCTGCCGGCCCACGGATGTCGGCGGAACCTTCGACGGCAGCATGGGCACATCGGCGGCGTCGTAGTCGGCCTTGTACTTGATCGCCAGCGGCCAGTAGTGCGGCGGGGTCCAGAAGAAGACGACGAGGAAGAGCAGCACGGGCTCCCAGGCGACTCCCCCGGTCACGGCCGACCAGCCGATGAGCACGGGCATGCAGCCGGCGGCGCCGCCCCAGACGATGTTCTGGGTCGTGCGGCGCTTGAGCACGAGGGTGTAGAAGACGGCGTAGAGCAGGATCGCCGAGGCGGTGAGTCCCGCGGTGACCCAGTTCGTGAATCCGCCGAGCCAGAAGATCGAGCCGATGCCCAGCACGAAGGCGAAGGTCAGCGCAGAGCGGGGACTGATCTCACCGGTGACGAGGGGTCGGTCCTTCGTCCGCTCCATCTTCGCGTCGATGTCGCGGTCGACGTAGCAGTTGAAGACCGAGGCCGAGGCCGCAGCGGCGGCTCCGCCGATGAGGGTGTTGATGACCAGCCAGATGTTCGGCATTCCCTGAGCGGCCAGGAACATCACGGGCGCGGTCGTGACGAGGAGGAGCTCGATGACCCGCGGCTTGGTCAGCGCGATATAGGCGCTGATGATCGAACGCGGTCGGGTAGCGAGACTCTGCTCGTCGATGGCCCTCTGCAGAGGTCGTTCACTCTGCTCTTCCCGGTTCTGACGAAGTTTGCTCACGCCCTAGATTCTACCTGTTGTCGAAGTTTTTGCCAGTCGCGCGCAGGCGAGTCGAGTCACTGACGATGCGGACGAGGAACGCCACCGCCGCACACACCGGAGCAAGCACGACGACCTGGACGATGAGCACTGAGATGAAGCTCAGCGAGGCCGACTGCGGATCCGTGCCGAGGAGATTCACATCGACGCACAGTCCGATGGTGCCGGCGATGAGGGAATAGACGAGAGCGGTCGTCCACACCAGCCCGCCGCGCCGTGCATTGAGCATCACCGCCAACGCGGCGGCGAAGGGCGCGAGCAGAAGCAGTGTGCCGAGCGTCCACAGACCGAGCTCGCCGAGGTCGACGCCGCCGCGCAGCGGCTGCCCGATCGCCGACGACACGGCGACGGTCGCCACGGCGAAGAGCACGGGGCAGGCCGTGCCGATCCGTGAGATCAGCCGACGGAGACCTCGTGTCTGTTCGGCCACCTCGGCGAGGTCGGGCCTCTTGCCCGCCAGCCATTCGGGTCGCCGGTCTCCGCTGTCTTGGGCGGCGGCATCGATCACGGGATCAGCACCTTCGCTCACCCTGTCACCTCTCCTGTGCAGCACGATCTCTTCTCGGCCTGTTCGGCACACAGCAGTTGTTGAATGTCGAACCACACCTGTGCGCGAGACCACACTCTACCCGTCGGTAGCCTGAATGTCGCGCACCCCGATATTGCGGCAGGTGAACAGGGGCGGCGCTTCCGGCATCCGACGGGTAGAGTTTGAATGCACGCTCTCAGACGAACGAAGGATCGCTCGACGACATGACAACTCTGTCCTGGACTGAACTCGACAATCGCGCAGTCGACACTGCCCGCCTCCTCGCCGCGGATGCGGTGCAGAAGGCAGGGAACGGGCACCCGGGCACCGCCATGAGCCTGGCGCCCATCGCCCATTACCTGTATCAGCACGGACTCACTCACGACCCGGCCGACCCGACTTGGGTCGGCCGTGATCGTTTCGTCCTCTCCTGCGGTCACAGTTCGCTCACCCAGTACGTCCAGCTCTACCTGGCCGGGTTCGGGCTCGAGCTCGACGACCTCAAGGCGCTGCGCACCTGGGGTTCGCTGACACCGGGCCATCCGGAGGTCGGACACACCGCCGGCGTCGAGATCACCACGGGCCCGCTCGGCTCAGGATTGGCCTCGGCTGTGGGCATGGCCATGGCCGCTCGCCGCGAACGCGGACTCTTCGACCCCGAGGCGGCTCCCGGCACTTCGCCGTTCGATCACTCGATCGTCGTGCTCGCCTCCGACGGAGACCTCGAAGAGGGCGTGTCCGGTGAGGCCTCCTCGCTGGCCGGCACACAGGAGCTGTCGAATCTGCTGGTGATCTGGGACGACAACAGGATCTCCATCGAAGACGACACCGCGATCGCCTTCGGTGAGGACACCGCCGCCCGCTACGCCGCCTACGGCTGGCACGTCCAGCACGTCGACTTCACCGCTGGCGATGACTACCACGAGGACATCGAAGCCTTCCACGCCGCCGTCGAGGCCGCTCGTGCGGATTCCCGTCCTTCGTTCATCCGTCTGTCAACGATCATCGCCTGGCCGGCGCCGAACGCACAGAACACCGGAGGGTCCCATGGTGCGGCCCTCGGTGAGGACGAGATCCGGGCGACCAAGGAGGTCCTCGGCTTCGATCCGGAGTCGACCTTCGCCGTCGATGACGAAGTCCTTGCCCACACCCGTCAGGCCCTCGACCGCGGTCGTGCCGCTCACCTCGAATGGGACAAGTCGTTCGCCGAATGGCGCAGTGCCAACCCGGAGAACGCGGCGCTCTTCGACCGTCTGTCCAAGCGCGAACTGCCCGCCGGCCTCGATGCGGCCTTCCCGGTCTTCGAAGCCAGCGATAAGGGCATCGCCACGCGTGCAGCCTCCGGTCAGGTGCTCAACGCGATCGCCGAGACCATGCCCGAACTCTGGGGCGGCTCCGCCGACCTCGCGGGTTCGAACAACACCCTGATCAAGGGTGAGCCGAGCTTCCTGCCCGCTCACCGGTCCACCGGAGCCTTCTCCGGCCACGAGTACGGACGCAATATCCACTTCGGCGTCCGTGAGTTCTCCGCCGGTCTCGTCGGCAACGGCATCGCCCTCCACGGCGGAACCCGCCCGTACAACGGCACGTTCCTCGTCTTCAGCGACTACCAGCGCCCCGCCGTGCGTCTGGCCGCCCTCCAGCAGCTGCCGAACCTGTTCGTGTGGACCCACGACTCCATCGGCCTCGGCGAGGACGGACCGACCCACCAGCCGATCGAGCACCTCTCCGCGCTGCGCGCCATCCCCGGCCTCGACGTGGTCCGGCCGGCGGATGCGAACGAGACTGCTGTCGCATGGCGGAAGATCCTCGATCGCACCGACGGGCCCAGCGGACTCGTGCTGACCCGGCAGGCCGTGCCGGTCCTCGACCGTGAGAAGTACGCCCCCGCATCCGAAGCCGCACGCGGCGGCTACGTCCTCACCGATACCGGTGACGAGCCCGAGGTGGCCATCATCGCCAGCGGTTCAGAGGTCGCCATCGCCCTCGAGGCCGCCGAAGCTCTGCAGGCGTCGGGCACCGCTGCACGCGTGATCTCCATGCCGTGTCAGGAATGGTTCGACGCCCAGCCGGAGGACTACCGGGCCGCTGTGCTGCCGCGCTCGCTGAAGGCGCGCGTGAGCATCGAAGCCGCCTCGGCGATGAGCTGGCACAAGTACCTCGGCGATGCAGGTCGTGCCGTGTCCATCGAACACTTCGGTGCATCCGCGGACTACCAGACCCTGTACGAGAAGTTCGGCATCACGGCCTCGGCCGTCGTCGACGCAGCCCAGGAATCCATCAACGCAGCAAAGGCGGAAGCATGAGTGAACGTCTCCAGCAGCTCAGCGCAGCCGGAGTCTCGATCTGGCTCGACGACCTCTCCCGCACCCGACTCGAAACCGGGGATCTCGCCGGACTCATCGAGGACTCATCCGTCACGGGAGTGACGACGAATCCGACGATCTTCGCGAATGCGATCTCGGCAGCGAACGACTACGATTCCGCGATCGCCGAACTCGGTGCCTCCGGTGCCGATGTCGACTCGGCCATCGAGGCCCTGACCACTGCGGATGTCGCCGAGGCGGCCCGCCTGTTCCGTCCGGTCTTCGATTCGACCGACGGTGACGACGGTCGCGTGTCGATCGAGGTCGCTCCCCCGCTGGCCCATGATGCCGCCGGGACCGTCGCCTCGGCGAAGGCACTGTGGGAACGTGTGGGCGAGCCGAATGCGATGATCAAGATTCCCGCCACCGAGGAGGGGCTGACCGCCATCTCCGAGACGATCGCGGCCGGGATCAGCGTCAACGTCACCCTCGTGTTCTCCCTGACGCGATACCGTCACGTCGTCGAAGCCTTCCTCCAGGGCCTGGAGAAGGCCCGGGCAGCCGGGCACGATCTCTCGACGATCCGGTCGGTGGCCTCGGTGTTCGTTTCCCGTGTGGATTCGGAGATCGATTCCCGACTCGACGCCAGCGAGGATCCGAAGGCCACAGATCTCAAGGGCAAGGCCGGCATCGCGAACTGCGTGCTCGCCCACGAGATCCACTCGCAGCTGTTCGCCTCCGAGCGCTTCCGGGTCCTCGAACTCGCCGGAGCCCGCCCGCAGCGACTGCTGTGGGCCTCGACCGGAGTGAAGAATCCCGCCTACGCCGACACGATGTACGTCACCGGCCTCGTCGCTCCGAACACCGTGAACACGATGCCCGAACCCACCCTGGAGGCCTTCGCCGACCACGGTGAGGTCACCGGCGAGATCACGTCCGAGCACTACCGTGCCGCCGACGAGGTCTTTGATGCCCTGGCACGATTGGGCATCGACTACGCCGAGGTCATGACCGTGCTCGAAGAGCAGGGACTGGAGAAGTTCGACGTCAGTTGGACCGAGCTCCAGGAGACGATCCGTACGGCTCTGGACCGCTCATGAAGCTCTCACTCTCGGTACCGGTCGGCGAAGAGTTCGACGCCGAGGCCGCGCGTCTCATCGACGCCGGTCTCGCTTCCCGACTGAGCGCTCAGGATGCCGAACTGTTCGACGGCGCCGCGGATGCCGCGGACCGGATGGGCTGGGTGGATCTTCCGCAGCAGGCCGGGCAGCTGCTCGACGAGATCGAGTCCCTGCGGGCACGCCTGCAGGAGCTGGGTCTGCGCACGATCAGCCTGGCCGGAATGGGCGGCTCGTCACTCGCCCCCGAG
The DNA here is from genome assembly GCF_057364765.1 of Brevibacterium sp. LAARM3_SD1. Lineage (NCBI taxonomy): Bacteria > Bacillati > Actinomycetota > Actinomycetes > Micrococcales > Brevibacteriaceae > Brevibacterium > Brevibacterium sp. LAARM3_SD1. The sequence goes on from NZ_JBNFOL010000005.1 coordinate 131,665, forward strand.
GTGATGGCGCAGACGGCCGGCGTCCGCCTCGAGATCGTCGATTCGACAGACCCGAATCAGGTCGCCGAAGCCATCGGCACAGACCTCGAACATACGGTTCTCGTCATCGCGTCGAAGTCCGGAACGACCGTGGAGACGGATTCGATCCGGCGCAGTTTCGCCGCGGCTTTCGACGAGATCGGCGTCGATCCCGCGTCCCGGATGATCGCGATCACCGATCCGGGGACGGAGCTCGAGGCTCTGGCCGCCGATCAGGGCTTCCTTGCGACCTTCCTCGCCGAGCCCACTGTCGGCGGACGCTTCAGTGCGCTCTCGGCCTTCGGACTCGTTCCCGCAGGTCTGGCCGGTGCCGATGTGCGCGGAATCGTCGATGGAGCCGCTGCGGCCGCCGGAGACCTGTCCGCCGACAGTCTGGACAACCCCGCGCTGCGGTTCGGCGCGTGGCTGAGCATCGCTCACGCCAGGACGACGGAGAAGCTCGTCCTCGCCGAGACCTCCCAGTCAGCGACCGGGCTCGGTGCCTGGGTCGAGCAGCTCATCGCCGAATCCCTCGGCAAGGACGGGCAGGGCATCCTTCCCGTCGTCGTCGACTCCCCCGCGGACATCGGGTTCTCCGACGCACGAGCGGACGCCCTGCTGTGCCTGCTCGGTGCCTCGGCGGATGACACGGAGTTGGGTGCGCCCTCCGGTTTCGAGGCCACGCTCACCGGCGGCTTGGGTGAGTTGTTCCTGTTCTGGGAATACGCCACGGCCATCGCCGGTTACGGCATCGGCGTCAATCCCTTCGACCAGCCCGATGTGGAAGCGGCGAAGGCGCAGGCCAGGCACCTGCTCGACGGACCGGATTCCGGTACGGCCGAGCAGCCGCAGTTCCGTGAGGGAGCCGTCGACGTCCTCGAGGTCGTCGATGAAGCCACCGATCTCGTCGGTGCTCTGCAGGAGCTCTTCTCCCAGGTCGACGAGTACGGGTATGTCGGAATCCAGGCTTACCTCGATCGGATCGCCGACGCCGAGGCGGTGCAGCTGCGTTCGCTCGTGTCCACTCATGCAGGGGTGCAGACGACGTTCGGCTTCGGTCCCCGTTATCTGCATTCGACCGGCCAGTATCACAAGGGCGGTCATCCGAACGGGGTCTTCCTCCAGATCACCGGTGAGGCGCGCACCGATCTGCTGGTCCCCGGCCGCGGCTATGGCTTCGCTCAGCTGCAGCGCGCCCAGGCTGCCGGTGATGCGGCAGTGCTGGTCGAGAAGGGTCGGCCCGTGCTGCGTGTGCATCTGCTTGATCGTGCCCGTGGGCTCGAGCAGCTGCGGGAGGCGATCGAGTCGATCAGCCCGCGCCACCACTTCGGTCAAGACTGATCTGCCGAAACGGCGACTGGCCTGAGGTAAGCGCACAGAGAAGGACCCCGACCGATTCGGTCGGGGTCCTTCTCATCTGCCCACCTGGCGGTCGCCTCGGTGGCGGTGCTTCACGGTTTCGGCATCAGAAATCGACGAGACTTCAGGAGTTGAACCGGGTGAGGACGCCCAGCAGGATGATGCAGGCGGCCCAGATGATCGCCATCAGCGTCGTGAACCGGTTGAGGTTGCGCTCGGCCACACCCGAGGATCCCAGCGACGAGGACATTCCGCCGCCGAACATGTCGGACATGCCACCGCCCTTGCCCTTGTGCATGAGGATCAGCAGGGTGAGGAAGATACTCGTGAGCACGAGCAGCACGATGAGAATGATGTTCAGGATTTCCACGTCGGATTCAACCTATGTTTCGTCGAGTGTTTCGTCGAATGATGCGTCTGTCAGTCTACTTCGCGACAGCGGCCTTGCACAAAGCGGCGAAGTCCGGGCCGCTCAGGCTCGCGCCTCCCACCAGTGCACCGTCGACATCCGCAGAAGCGACGATCTCGGCCACATTGTCGGCCTTGACCGATCCGCCGTAGAGGATCCGGGTGGTCTGGGCCAGGCTGTCGCCGTACTTCTCTTCGATGCGCGCCCGGATGGCCGAGGCCATCTCTGCGGCATCGGCGGCGGTGGCGGTCTCACCGGTGCCGATCGCCCACACAGGTTCATAGGCGATGACGAGTCCCGAAAGATCGGCGGCCTCGAATCCGGCCAGGGATTCGTCGAGCTGTCCGAGAGTGAACTCGACATGGCTCTTCTCCTGACGCTGTTCCAGGGATTCCCCGACGCAGAGGATCGGGGTGAGTTCGGCCGAAAGTGCGGCCTTGATCTTCGCGGCCACGACCTCGTTGGTCTCATGGTTGTCAGCACGGCGTTCGCTGTGGCCGATGACCACAAAGCTGCAGCCGAGGCGAGAGAGGAACGATGCTGCGATCTCCCCGGTATGCGCTCCGGGAGCGTGCTGGGAGACGTCCTGAGCACCGTACTTCAGCCACAGTTTGTCGCCTTGGACGAGGGTCTGCACCGAACGGATGTCGGTGAACGGCGGGATGACGACGACTTCGCAGTGGCTGTCGTCGAGTTTGGCGTCTTCGAGTGCCCAGGCGAGTTTCTGGACGGCGGAGATCGCCTCGAGGTGGTCGTGGTTCATCTTCCAGTTACCTGCCAGCAGCAGGGTGCGGTCGCTCATGGTGTCCGCCTTCCTCATCCGAGTGCGTCGAGTCCGGGCAGGGTCTTGCCTTCGAGGTATTCGAGGCTGGCGCCGCCGCCGGTGGAGATATGGCCGAAGGCGTCATCGGCGAAGCCGAGGCTGCGCACGGCGGCCGCGGAATCGCCGCCGCCGACGACGGTCAGCCGCTGTCCTTCGTCGGTGCCTTCTACGGTCAGTGCTTGGGCTACGGCCTTGGTGCCTGCGGCGAAGGCCGGGAATTCGAAGACCCCCATCGGTCCGTTCCAGAACACGGTGGTCGAGCCGGCGATGATCTCGGCATAGGCGCCGGCCGATTCGGGTCCGATGTCGAGGCCGAGGCCGTCGGCTCCTGCGGGGGTGTCTTCGAGTTCGGCAACGGGCCGGACCCAGTTCTCAGCATCAGCGGCGAAGGAGGCGGCCATGACGATGTCCGTGGGCAGGACGATGCGAGCTCCACCGGCTTCGGCGCGTTCGAGGTAGGCCTTGACGTCGTCGATGCGGTCCTTCTCGACCAGGCTCGATCCGATGTCGTGTCCGAGGGCGGCGAGGAAGGTGAAGACCATTCCTCCGCCGATGAGCAGATTGTCGGCACGGTCGATGAGGTTGTCGATGACGCCAAGTTTGTCCGAGACCTTCGATCCGCCGAGGACGACGGTGAAAGGTCGGGCCGGGTCGTTGAGCAGTCTGTCGCTGACTTCGACTTCCGCACGCACCAGCGAACCGGCATAGTGCGGGAGGAGTGCGGCGATGTCGTAGACCGATGCCTGCTTGCGGTGGACGACGCCGAATCCGTCGGAGACGAAGTCGTCGGCCAGCGCGGCCAATTGTGAGGCGAATTCCTGACGCTGTGCATCGTCCTTCGACGTCTCGCCGGAATTGAAGCGCAGGTTCTCCAGCAGCAGCACGTCGCCGTCGGACAGGGCTGCGGCCTTCGTCTTCGCATCGTCACCGACGGTGTCGGCGGCGAACCCGACCGGACGGCCGATGGCGTCGGCGAGTTCGGGGACGATCGGGGCCAGCGAGAACTGCGGATCCGGTTCTCCCTTGGGCCGACCCAGATGCGACATCACGATGACCTTGGCGCCCGCCTCGGCGAGGGACCGGATGGTACCGGCCGAAGCCAGGATGCGGCCCCGGTCCGTGATCGTGCCGTCGTCCATCGGCACGTTGAGATCGCTGCGGACGAGCACCGTGTGGCCGGCGAAGATGCCCGCATCGTCGAATGTTCTCATGAGTCCCTTTCGCTGAGAATGTAGCTGACCATGTCTTTGAGTCGGTTCGTGTAGCCCCACTCGTTGTCGTACCAGGCCACGACCTTGATCTGGTCTCCGAGCACCATCGTGAGCTTGGAATCGACGATCGCCGAGGCGGTGGTGCCGACGATGTCGCTGGAGACGAGTTCGTCGGTGGAGAAGTCGAGGTAGGGCGATTCGTCCGCTGCGGAGGCGAGGATCGCGTTGACCTCGTCGCGGTCGGCGCTCTTGGACGTGGTGAAGGTGAAGTCGATGATCGATCCGGCCGGAACGGGCACGCGAACGGCCAGTCCGTCGAGCTTGCCCTCGAGGTGGGGCATAACCCGGCCGACCGTCCGTGCGGCTCCGGTCGTGGTGGGCACGATGTTGACGGCGGCCGCGCGGGCGCGACGCAGATCTCGGTGGGGTCCGTCGACGAGCATCTGGTCACCCGTGTAGGCGTGGACGGTGTTGAGCAGTCCGGATTCGACGCCGAGGGCATCGTCGAGTGCCTTGACGACGGTGGCCATGCAGTTCGTCGTGCATGAGGCGTTCGAGACGACGGAATGTGCGGACGGGTCGAAGGTGCCTTCGTTCACGCCCATGACGAGGGTCGCGTCAACATCCTTTCCGGGGGCGGAGAGCACGACGGTCTGCACGGTGCCGCCGAGGTGGGCCTCGGCCTGGTCCTGGCGGGTGAAGCGTCCGGTGGATTCGACGACGAGTTCGACATTGTGCGCACTCCAGTCGATGGCGGACGGGTCGGCCCGGCTGGTCACGGCGATCTCTCGTCCGTCGACGATGATCGCCTCGTCGGCGGCCTCGACGTCATGGTCGAAGCGCGGCCACACGGAGTCGTGGGTGAGCAGATGGGCCAGGGTCGTCGTACCGGTGAGATCGTTGATGGCCACGACCTCGAAATCGGTATCGGGTTCGAGGGACAGACGGAACAGGGCACGGCCGATGCGGCCGAAGCCGTTGATGGCGATTCGTCTCATGCCTCGATCTTAGCGATCTTCGAGCATTTCCGGGGTGAGACTGGCTTCGGTGCCGGGAATTCCCAGTTCTTCCGCATGCTTGTCCGCCGTCGACAGCAGCCTGCGGATCCGGCCGGCCACCGCGTCCTTCGTCATCGGCGGGTCGGCGAGCTGGCCGAGCTCTTCGAGGGAGGCCTGCTTGTGGGTCACGCGCAGCTGACCGGCGTAGCGGAGGTGTTCGGGGACCTCGTCGCCGAGGATCTCCAGTGCCCGTTCGACGCGCGCGCCGGCGGCCACAGCGGCACGGGCCGAGCGGCGCAGGTTCGCATCGTCGAAGTTCGCCAGGCGGTTCGCCGTCGCTCGGACTTCCCGGCGCATCCGCCGCTCCTCCCACACCAGCACGGCACTGTGAGAGCCCATGCGGGTGAGCAGCGCGGCGATATCGTCGCCGTCGCGGATGACGACACGGTCGACTCCGCGGACTTCGCGGGCCTTCGCGCTCAGTCCCAGACGGCGGGCGGCGCCGACGAGGGCAAGAGCCGCCTCGGGGCCGGGGCAGGTGACTTCGAGAGCCGAGGAGCGTCCCGGTTCGGTCAGGGACCCGTGGGCGAGGAAGGCTCCGCGCCAGGCGGCCTCGGCGTCGGCGACGGAGCCGTTGACGATGGCCGAGGGCAGTCCGCGGACGGGGCGACCGCGGTTGTCGACGAGTCCGGTCTGACGGGCCAGGGCTCCCCCGTCACGAGTGACACGCAGCAGGTAGCGGTTGGAGCGGCGGATCCCGGCGGCGTTGATGACGACGATATCGGCATGCTGGCCGTAGAGGTCCTTGATCTCCGCGCGCAGTCGTTTGGCGGCCTGGGCGGTGTCGAGTTCGGCTTCGAGAACGATCGAGCCGTTGACGAGGTGCAGTGCGGAGGAGAAGCGGAAGATCGAGGACACCTCGGCCTTGCGGGCGGAGGTGCGTGTGATCTTCACTCGCGCCAATTCGTCCTTGACCTGAGCGGTCAGTGCCATAGCTCGTCCTCCTGCACCTGAATTGCTACCACTGCTCGGCGACGCCGATCCCGGCGTCCAACAACATGTCACGGTAGCATGCCGCCAGCTTGAGGCTGTCATGCTGTCCCTGCCTCCGTGAGCGCAGGGGACGTTCCCAGAGTTTCGCCCCGAACATGTCTTCGGCCCGCTGCGACAGGTCGGGTTCGAGTTCGGTGGCCGCCTCGTCGACGAGGACGTAGTCCAAGGTCAGCGACCGGGCATGGCGGTGCAGGGAGGCGAGGTGTTCGCCGAGGCTCAGATCCTTCGTCTCACCGTCGGTGGAGCTGAGGTTGAGCGTGAGGGATTTCACCGCCTTCGAGGCTACGATCGCCTCCGCCAGAGAGGGCACGAGCAGATGCGGCATCACCGAGGTGTACCAGGAGCCGGGGCCGAGGTTGAGGACATCGGCTTCCTCCACGGCTTCGATCGTCTCGTAGCGGGCCGGTGGGGCTGCCGGGTCGAGGCGCACGGTTTCGACGTGGCCGATCGTCGAAGCGAGCACTGACTGACCGCGCACCACTTGGAAGGAGCCGGGGAACTTCACATCGGCTTCGATCGTCAGCGGCACCGAGGACATCGGCAGCACGCGACCGTGGGCGCGCAGCAGGCGGGCCATCCAGTCCAGTCCGGCCACATGATCGCCGTGGATCTGCCAGAGTGCGGCGATGAGCAGGTTTCCCACCGCATGGCCGTGCAGCTCCCCGGCGGATTCGAAGCGGTGTTGGATGACGTCGCGCCAGGTCTGGCCCCATGTGCCGTCGTCGCAGAGGGCGGCCAGTGCCATCCGCAGGTCGCCGGGAGGCAGTCCGCCCAGTTCGTCGCGCAGACGTCCGGAGGAGCCTCCGTCATCGGCGACGGTGACGACGGCGGTGAGGTCCTCGGTGAGCAGACGGAATGCTCTCAGCGCCGCGTAGAGTCCGTGGCCTCCGCCGAAGGAGACGATGCTGGGACCATCGTTCTGTGCGCCCGTGGTGATGACGGGCAGATCTTCGGTCTCCATGTCATTCTCTTCCCAGATCGCGGTGGCGCACGGTCACGGGAATGCCTGTCTGGGCCGACAGCAGCCGTCCGACGCGTTCGCTGATCGCCACGGAACGGTGTTTGCCGCCGGTGCAGCCGATGCCGATCATTGCGTAGCCCCGTCCCTCGTGCAGATACCCCTCGGCGACCGTGGACAGAGTCGCCGCATAGCGTTCGATGAACTCCTCGGCGCCGTTCTGCTCGAGGACGTAGTCCGCAACATCGGAATCGAGTCCGTTGTGTCCGCGCAGGTGGGGAATCCAGTACGGGTTCGGCAGGAAGCGGACGTCGGCGATGTGGTCGGCGTCCTTCGGCAGTCCGTATTTGAAGCCGAAGCTCATCACCGTCAGACGCAGCGGTGGTGTGTCGTCGTCGCTGAAGCGTTTGCGCACCTCTGCAGAGAGCTGGTGCACGTTGAGGTCGGAGGTGTCGACGATGATGTCGGCACGATGTCTCAGCGACTCGAGTTCGACGCGTTCGGCTTCGATGCCCTCGAGCAGGGTCCCCTCCCCCTGCAGCGGGTGGGGCCGCCGCGTCGATTCGAAGCGTCGGACGAGGACTTCGTCGGAGGCGTCGAGGAAGACGATGCGCAGGGACAGGCCCTGATCGACGAAATCGCTGATCGTCTGCTGCAGCTCGGTGTACTTCGTCCGACCCTTCGCGTCGATGACGATCGCGATCTTCGGCAGCGCGCCGTCGGCACGGGCGACGAGCTCGACGAGCGGACGCATCATCTGCGGCGGCAGATTGTCGACGACGTACCAGTCCATATCTTCGAGCACATTGGCCACGGTGGTGCGGCCCGCTCCCGACATGCCGGCGACGAGCACAACCTCGATGGGGTGGTCGGATCCGTTCGATTCGGCCTGGGTGCTCACGCGTCCTCCTCTGCTCGTGCCCGTCCGGTCGGTGGGCACTGTGTCTCTCGGCACTACTCTAGGGCAGAATAGCCGAGCTCAGTCGGCCAGAGCCGCGACGATCTTCGCTGCGAGTGAGGGACCGATTCCCTTGACCTCGCAGATCTCCTCGGCGGTGGCCGCACGGACCTTCTTCACGGATCCGAAATGGCGCAGCAGAGCAGTGCGCTTCGACTCCCCGAGGCCCGCGATGTCGTCGAGCACCGAGCTCGTCATCGCCTTCGCGCGCTTGGACCGGTGATAGGTGATGGCGAAGCGATGAGCCTCATCACGCAGGCGCTGCATGAGGAAGAGCCCTTCGGAGTTGCGCGGGAGGATCACGGGGAACGGATCGTCGGGAACCCAGATCTCCTCGAGGCGTTTGGCCAGACCGACGACGGAGATGTCGACGATGCCGAGGTCGGTCAGTGCCCGCGTGGCGGCGGCGACCTGCGGGCCTGCACCGTCGACGACGAGGAGGCTGGGCCGGTAGCCGAAACGCTCATCGGGTTCCTCGGACGTCATCTGTTCGAGGTAGCGGCTGAAGCGACGGGAGACGACGTCGTACATCGAAGCCGTGTCATCGGCGGCGGCCTCACCGTGGATGGCGAAATGGCGGTAGTCGCGCTTCTTCGCCATTCCGTCCTCGAACACGACGAGGGAGGCGACGACGTTCGAACCCTGGGTGTGGGAGATGTCGATGCATTCGATGCGCAGCGGGGCTTCGGGCAGGTCGAGGTGTTCCTGGATCTCCTTGAGCGCCTGGCTGCGGGTCGTCAGATCGGAGGAGCGTTTGAGTTTGTGCTGGACGAGCGCTTCCTTCGCGTTCTTCCCCACGGTCTCGAGAGCCGCCTTCTTCTCGCCGCGTTCGGGCACGCGCACGGTCACGCGGGAGCCGCGCTGTTCGCTCAGCCAGGCTTCCAGGGACTCCAGGTCCGCCGGCAGGGTGTCGACGAGGATCTCCTTCGGAATGGCATCGGCGTCGAGTCCGGAATAGGCCTGCCGCAGGTAGTCGGTGGTCAGTTCCGCGGGAGTGTGATCATCGGAGCGTTCGATGATCCAGCCGCGCTGACCGCGGATGCGGCCCTGGCGGACATGGAAGACCTGGACGGAGGCCTCGAGCTCCTCGGTGACGAGGGCGAAGATATCGCAGTCGGCGCTGACCGACAGGACCACGGCGGATTTGTCGAGGACCTTCTGCAGGGCGGAGATCTCGTCGCGCAGACCGGCCGCGCGTTCGTAGTCGAGTTCGGCTGCGGCGCTGGCCATCTCCTTCTGCCGGTGGCTGATGAAGCGGCCGGTGTTGCCGGACATGAAGTCGGAGATGCTGCGGGCCAGGTCCTTGTGATCGTCCTTGCTGATCTGACCGACGCATGGAGCCGCGCATTTGTCGATGTAGCCGAGCAGGCAGGGCCGGCCGCTGCGTTCGGCCCGCCGGTAGACCCCCGCGGTGCAGGTGCGCATCGGGAAGGCCTTGAGCAGCAGGTCGAGGGTGTCCTTGATCGCCCACACCTGCGCGAAGGGACCGAAGTACTTCACGCCCTTGCGTCGCTTGCCCCGGGTGATGAAGGCGCGCGGCACCTCGTCGTTCATCGTGATCGCGAGGTACGGGTAGGACTTGTCGTCGCGGAACATGACGTTGAACCGCGGGTTGAACTCGTTGATCCACGTCCACTCGAGCTGCAGCGCTTCGACCTCGGTGTCGACGACGGTCCATTCCACCGAGTTCGCGGTGTGGACCATCGTCGAGGTGCGCGGATGCAGCTGCGCGGGGTTGGCGAAGTACGAGTTGAGTCGGTTGCGGAGGTTCTTCGCCTTTCCGACATAGATCACCCGTCGGTCGGGGTCACGGAATTTGTAGACCCCGGCCGATGTGGGGATCGCCCCGGTGGCCGGACGGTAGGTTGATGGTTCAGGCATTCGGATCAGGACTTGAGCATCGGTTTGAGGAACCGTCCGGTGTGCGATTCGGCCACCTCGGCGACCTCTTCGGGAGTGCCCTGGGCGATGATCTGCCCGCCTCCGCGACCGCCCTCGGGGCCGAGGTCGATGATGTGATCGGCATTGCCGATGACGTCGAGGTTGTGTTCGATGACGATGACCGTGTTGCCCTTGTCGACGAGTCCCTGGAGGACCATGAGCAGCTTCGAGATGTCCTCGAAGTGCAGGCCGGTCGTCGGTTCGTCGAGCACGTAGACGGTGCGCCCGCGGGAGCGCTTCTGCAGTTCGGCGGCGAGCTTGACACGCTGGGCCTCGCCGCCGGAGAGAGTCGTGGCCGGCTGGCCGAGTCGGACGTAGCCGAGTCCGACCTCGACGAGGGTCTTGAGGTGCCTGGAGATCGCGGGGATCGCGGCGAAGAAATCGTTGGCTTCCTCGATGGGCATGTCGAGGACTTCGGCGATGTTCTTGCCCTTGAACGTGACCTCCAGGGTCTCCCGGTTGTACCGGGCTCCCTGGCAGACCTCGCAGGGGACGTAGACGTCGGGCAGGAAGTTCATCTCGATTTTGATCGTGCCGTCGCCGCTGCAGTTCTCGCAGCGCCCGCCCTTGACGTTGAAGGAGAACCGTCCGGGCAGATATCCGCGGACCTTCGCCGATTCGGTTTCGGCGAACAGTCGGCGCACATGGTCGAAGACGCCGGTGTAGGTGGCGGGGTTCGACCGCGGGGTGCGGCCGATCGGCGACTGGTCGACGTGGACGACCTTGTCGAGGTTGTCCAGACCGGTCACGCGCTTGTGCCGTCCGGGGACCCGGGAGGCGCCGTTGAGGACGTTGGCCATCTGCGTGTAGAGGATCTCGTTGACCAGAGTCGATTTGCCCGAACCGGAGACGCCGGTGACGGCGGTGAGCACGCCGAGGGGGAAGGACACCGTGACATCGCGGAGGTTGTTCTCCACGGCCTTCTCGACAGTGACCATTCGGTCCTTGTCGACGGGGCGGCGGGTCGGCGGAATCTGGATGGCACGGCGGCCGGAGAGATAGTCGCCGGTGACCGATCCTGCGGCCTCCTTGAGACCGGGCACGGGGCCGGAGTAGACGACCTCTCCCCCGTGTTCGCCGGCGCCGGGGCCGATGTCGACGATCCAGTCGGCGGATTCGATGGTGTCCTCATCGTGTTCGACGACGATGAGGGTGTTCCCGAGGTCCTTGAGCTTGTTGAGCGTTTCGATGAGTCGGCGGTTGTCGCGCTGGTGCAGGCCGATCGAGGGCTCGTCGAGGACGTAGAGGACGCCGACGAGACCGGAGCCGATCTGTGTGGCCAGGCGGATGCGCTGGGCCTCGCCGCCGGACAGAGTTCCGGCGGCCCGGTTGAGGCTGAGGTAGTCGAGGCCGACGTCGAGGAGGAATCCGAGTCGGGCGTTGATCTCCTTCATCACCTGCGCAGCCACGGCGGCATCGCGGGTGCTCAGTTCGAGCGAGCCGAGGAAGTCGGCCGCTTCATCAAGGGCGAGTTCGGAGACCTCGGCGATGGATTTCTCGCCGACCTTGACGGCGAGGATCTCCGGCTTGAGGCGCGTGCCCTGGCAGCTGGCGCACGGGATCTCACGCATATAGGACTCGTAGCGTTCCCGCGACCAGTCGGATTCGGTTTCCTCGTGCTTGCGCTGAATGTACTGGTAGACGCCTTCGAAGCCCGTCGAGTACGTGCGTTCACGACCGAAGCGGTTCTTGTACTTGACGTGGACTTTGTAGTCCTTGCCCGTGAGAATCGCGCTCTTCGCGGTCTTCGGCAGCTTCTTCCACGGCGTCTTCATATCGAAGCCGAGCTCGTCGCCGAGGCCCTTGAGCAGACGGTTGAAGTACTTCGAAACCTGTTTGCCGCCCGACCAGGGGGCGATGGCTCCGGAACCGAGGCTGAGGTCCTCGTCGGGGACGACGAGGTCTTCGTCGACCTGCAGACGAGTGCCGATGCCGTCGCAGGTGGGGCAGGCGCCGAAGGGCGAGTTGAAGGAGAACGAGCGGGGTTCGATCTCGTCGATCGTCAGCGGGTGCTCGTTCGGGCACGACATGTGCTCGGAGAAGGTGCGGGTCGTGCCCTCGTCGACGAGTTCGATGTCGATGCGGCCGTCGGCGAGCCCGAGCGCGGTCTCGACGGAGTCGGTCAGGCGCGGACGCATTCCGGATTTCGCCACGAGGCGGTCGACGACGACGGAGATCGTGTGCTTGTACTGCTTCTCCAGGGTCGGCGGTTCGCTCAGGCTGATCTGCTCACCGTCGACGATGGCCCGGGAGAAGCCCTTGGACTGCAGATCGGTGAAGAGGTCGACGAATTCGCCCTTGCGGGAGCGGATCACGGGTGCGAGGACGAGGAACTTCGTGCGCTCCTCGAGTTCGAGGAGCTGATCGACGATCTGCTGCGGGGTCTGCTTCGTGATGACCTCGCCGCAGACGGGGCAGTGCGGGATGCCGATCCGCGCCCACAGCAGGCGGAGGAAGTCGTAGACCTCGGTGATCGTGCCGACGGTCGAACGCGGGTTGCGCGAGGTCGACTTCTGGTCGATCGACACCGCAGGAGACAGTCCTTCGATGAAGTCCACGTCGGGTTTGTCCATCTGTCCGAGGAACATCCGGGCATAGGAGGACAGGGACTCGACGTAGCGTCGCTGCCCCTCGGCGAAGATCGTGTCGAAGGCCAGCGAGGATTTGCCGGAACCGGACAAGCCGGTGAACACGACCATCGAGTCGCGCGGCAGCGCGATCTCGACGTTCTTGAGGTTGTGTGCTCGTGCGCCTTTCACCCACAGGGTGTCGAGATGGGAGACGCCTGTCACTTGCTCACCGTTATTGGTTTTCATCACCTGACCACTGTATTACTCGGCACTGACATTGCTGTATTCGCAGCGGTTTCCGGCTCATCTGCCGATCTCTCCGACGGAGAGGATGCGGAGGACGATATCGCCGGATTCGTCGCTGGCGGCCACGTCCACCTCGGCGTCGATGGCCCAGTCCCTGTTGTCGTCGGGATCGGCGAGGATCTGTCGGACGCTCCATGTGTGCGAACCGGGTGTGATGTCGATATATTCCCGTCCGCGGGCCTTCTGGTCGACATGCAGCTCCCCGTATTCGTCGTAGAAGTCCTCGATTGCGTCCTCCCAGGTCCGGGAGTCGAATCCCGATTCGGCGTCGAGGCGGCCGAGCTCGGTGTAGTTCGCGCGTTCGGCCAGCAGCACACGGTGGAACAGGGCGTTGCGGATCTCTGCGGTGAAGACCTTCGTGTTCTCGGAGAACCGGCGATCGAGTGCCGGCAGATCATCGTCGTGTTCGCTGGGGTCGAGTCCCTGCAGGGTCCGCCATTCGTCGAGCAGCGACGAATCCGTCCGGGCGATGGTCTCCCCGAGCCATTCGATGATGGTCTCGAGTTCCTCGGTCCGGTTCTCCGCGGGGACGTTGTGGAGCAGTGCTCGGTAGACGTCGGTGAGGTAGCGCAGCAGGCTGCCTTCGGCCCGGGCGAGGCTGTAGTAGCCGACGAACTGGGTGAAGCCCATCGCCTGCTCGATCATGTCGCGGACGACGGATTTGGGTTCGAAGCCGCCTCGGTGCAGCCAGGGATGGGTTTCGACGAAATGGTCGAAGGCCGGATCGAGCATCTCGGCCAGGGGTGCGGGGCTTTCGATCTCGTCGAGGATCGCCATGCGTTCGGCGTATTCGACGCCGTCGGCCTTGAGCTCGGCCAGGGTCTCCCCCTTGATCCTGTCGAGTTGGCCCTTCAGTATCTGGAACGGAACCGAGGTGGTCGCCTCGACGATGGATACGACGTCGAGGGCGTAGGTGTCGTCGTCTTCGTCGAGCAGCTCGAGTGCGGCGAGGACGAAGGGCGCCAGCGGCTGGTTGAGCGCGAACTGCGGGCCGAGGTCCTGGGTGGCGATGAGCTCGCTGCCCCGGACCTCGATGAGTCCGGCGTCGATGAGGGAGCGTCCGATGCTGATCGCGGTCAGTTTGAGGTCGAGTCGGCGTTCCCGGGTCTCATGCGTCTTGTCGATGAAGTCGCTGATGGTCGCGACATCGGAGCCGGGGCGGGCGACGAGGTTGAGGATCGTCGAATGGTCGATCTTCATCCGGGGCCGCAGGGTCTCGGACTCGCCTTCGATGAGTTTGGTGAAGGTCTCTTCGGACCAGCCGACGAAGCCCACCGGGGCGGCTTTCTTCTTGACCTTCTTCTTTTTCTTCTTGTCATCGTTCGCAGCCTTGGCTTCGGCCTTGAGGTTGTCGATGACGTGTTCGGGGGCTTGGGCGATCACGTAGCCGCGGGTGTCGAATCCGGCGCGGCCGGCACGTCCGGCGAGCTGTTGGAATTCGCGGACGCTGAGTCTGCGCATCTTCCGTCCGTCGAACTTCGTCAGTCCGGTCAGGAGCACGGAGCGGATGGGCACGTTGATGCCCACGCCGAGGGTGTCCGTGCCGGAGATGACGAGGAGCAGGCCCTTGAGCGCAAGCTGTTCGATGAGTCGGCGGTACTTCGGCAGCATTCCGGCGTGATGGACGCCGACGCCGTGCAGAAGCAGTTTGCGCAGGCTCTGCCCGAATCCCTTGCCGAAGGTGAAGCCCTTGATGGCTGCGGCGATCGCGGCTTTCTGCTCCTTGGAGGCGAGGTCGACCGAAAGCAGGTTGGTGGCGAGGTCGATGGCTCCGTTCTGGGAGTAGGAGACGACGTAGACCGGGGCTTTGTCGTTGCGGACGAGTCCGCGCAGAGTGTCAGAGAGCGTCTCCGTCGAGTATTCGTAGTCGAGCGGGACGGGCCTGGTCGCGGAGGTGACCACGGAGGATCCGCGTCCGGTCGTCTCCGTCATGGTCGACCGGATGTCGGTCGTGTCGCCCAAGGTGGCGGACATGAGAACGAACTGGGTCTGCGGCATCTCGAGGAGGGGCACCTGCCAGGCCCAGCCCCGGGAGGGATCGGCGACATAGTGGAACTCGTCCATGACGACCATTCCGGCGTCGAGCATTCCGCCCTCACGCAGCGCCTGGTTGGCCAGGATCTCTGCCGTGGCGCAGATGACGGGAGCGTCGGGGTTGACCGTGGAGTCGCCGGTGATCATGCCGACGTTCTCGGCGCCGAAGGCGTTGATGAGGGAGAAGAACTTCTCGCTCACAAGGGCCTTGAGCGGGGCCGTGTAGTAGGACCGGATCCCCCGGGTGAAGGACTGGTAGAGCGCGAAGAGAGCGACAAGTGACTTCCCCGAACCGGTCGGGGTCGCCATGATCGTATTGTCGCCGGCGAGGATCGTGAGGAACGCCTCGTCCTGAGCCGGATACGGCTCCACTCCGATCGCTTGGCAGTATTCGCCGAAGGACTCATAGATCGTGTCGTCGTCCGCGAATTCCGCTGGGATCTCCTGCAATCTGGCCACGCTGATGCACAGACCTTTCCGATTAGACTGGTTCCATCCTATTGCTCGACACCGAGGAGTCACATATGCCGGTCTTCGCCGTCACCTATCACTACGGTCCAGATACCGATACGCGGATGGAGCACCGCCCCGCGCACCGTCAATGGCAGGCGGAGATGAATGAGGCCGGAACGATCCTCGCCTCCGGTCCCCTGGACAACGATCCGCAGCCGGGAGGTCTGCTGATCCTCAGCGCCGCCGACCGTGCAGAGGTCGAAGGGCACCTGGCCGCCGATCCCTATGCCTCGCTCGGTGTCATCGAGTCGACGGACATCCGCGAGTGGACTCCCGTGTTCGGGCCCTTCGCCCTGGGCTGAGCGGCCTCCTTCCGGTTCGGGTCTGCCCGGACGGAGCAGACACGAGCGGGGTCCGTCTCGAGAGATCGAGACGGACCCCGCTCGTTCTGTGCCGACACCGAGGCGGTGTCGGCACGACCGAATCCGATCGGCTCAGGCCTCTTCGGACTCGTCCGACTGGTCGGCGCTGACGTCCTTGAAGGAGATTCCGTCTTTCTTCATCTTCATCAGCGAGGCGATCGTGGCGACCGCCATGGCGAGGACGATGACGGTCAGGGACAGCCACGTCGGCACCTCGGGGATCGAATGTCCCCACGCCAGGAACTCCCAATCGCTCGAGTGCAGAGCGTGGATGATGAGCTTGATGCCGATGAACCCGAGGATCGCAGCGATTCCGTAGTGGAGGTACACGAGCTTGTCGACGAGCCCTCCGAGCAGGAAGTACAGCTGACGCAGTCCCATCAGGGCGAACACGTTCGCGGTGAACACGAGGAACGCATTCTGCGTGACGCCGAAGATCGCGGGGATCGAGTCGAGTGCGAACATCACATCGGTCGAGCCGATGGCGATGAACACGATGAACATCGGGGTCCAGTACTTCTTGTTGTCGTCGAGGGTCACCCGCAGCTTGTTGCCGTGGTATTCGTCGACGACGTTGATCCGCTTCCGCAGGAACCGGATGAGGCCGTTCTCGCCGTCGCCCTCGTCTTCGGAGCTGAAGGCCTGACGGTAGGCGACGATGAGGAGGAAGATGCCGAAGATGAAGAAGACTTCGACGAAGGCGCTGATGATCGCCGCACCCGCGAGAATGAAGATGCCGCGGAAGATGATGGCGATGATGATGCCGACCATGAGCACTTCCTGCTGGTACTTCCGCGGTACCGAGAAGCTGCCCATGATGATGATGAAGACGAACAGGTTATCGATGCTCAATGAGTACTCGAGCAGCCAGCCGGTGAGGAATTCGCTGCCGTGCTGGGCATCGCCGATGGCGAAGAGTGCGCCGGCGAAGATCAGAGCCAGGGCGACGTAGAACGCGACCCAGATGCTCGCTTCCCGCATCGACGGGGTGTGTGGTCGCTTGACGACCAGCAGGAGGTCGAAGACGAGGATCGCAACGACGATGATTCCCGAGGTGATCATGAACCAGACGGGAATCGGAGATTCGCTCGCTGCAGCGGCGTTGCCGCCGGCCGCGAGCGTGGAGGACAGAATATCCATGGATGCCTTTCGTGGTGAACAGGATGTATCCAGGTCGAAAGTCTCTCCCACGCGGTGAAGCTGCGTGCGCTCCGCGGCCGGACCCCGTGAGGGGTCGTGGTGACGACCGCGGATGGACGGGATACTCCCTTTCGCCAGCACACCAGTATAAACACGCAAGCATCACTCGCTCTTCACCGGTGCGGCTCAGGCGTGCCCGGCCTCCTTCATCTGACGCAGCTCCTGCTTGAGATCGGAGAGCTCATCACGCAGTCGCGCGGCGAGCTCGAACTGCAGCTCCGCGGCCGCCGTATGCATCTGCGAGGTCAGCGATTCGATGAGCTCGGTGAGGTCGGCAGCCGGCGGACGCAGCGAACCGGGCTTGCCGGCGGCTTCCCTCTGTTCGTCGGTCAGCGTCGAGTTGTAACCGCGCCTGCCCTTTCCGTAGTCGAATTCGGTGAGCAGCTCGCGCGTGTCCTCGTCTTCGCGCTGCAGACGTTCGGTGATGTCTGCGATCCGCTTGACCAGCGGTGCCGGGTCGATTCCGTGCTCTTCGTTGTAGGCGATCTGAATGGCCCGCCTGCGGTCGGTCTCGTCGATGGCGGTGCGCATCGAATCCGTGATCGTATCGGCGTACATGTGCACCTGGCCGTTGAGGTTACGTGCGGCACGACCGATCGTCTGGATGAGCGAGGTCGATGACCGGAGGAAGCCTTCCTTGTCGGCGTCGAGGATCGCCACGAGGGAGACTTCGGGAAGGTCGAGGCCCTCACGCAGCAGGTTGATGCCGACCAGCACATCGAACTCACCGGCCCGCAGCTCTGTGAGCAGTTCCACACGGCGCAGGGTGTCGACGTCGGAGTGGAGGTACTGGACGCGGATGTCGTGTTCGAGCAGATAGTCGGTGAGATCTTCGGCCATCTTCTTCGTCAGCGTCGTCACGAGCACACGCTCGTTCGCGTCGACGCGCGTCTTGATCTCATCGAGCAGATCGTCGATCTGGCCCTTCGTCGGTTTGACCTTGATCTCGGGGTCGACGAGGCCGGTGGGACGGATGATCTGCTGGACGTAGCCGTTGGAATTGCCGAGTTCGAAGTTGCCGGGGGTGGCGGACAGGTACACGCTCTGTCCCACCCGCTCCCGGAACTCGTCGAACTTCAGCGGCCGGTTGTCCATGGCACTGGGCAGGCGGAACCCATGTTCGACGAGGGTGCGCTTGCGCGACATATCGCCTTCGTACATGCCGCCGATCTGCGGCACCGTGACATGGGATTCGTCGATGACGAGGAGGAAGTCCTCGGGGAAGTAGTCGAGCAGACAGTTCGGTGCCGAACCGGGATCGCGACCGTCGATGTGCCGGGAGTAGTTCTCGATCCCGGACGTGAAGCCCATCGACTCCATCATCTCGAGGTCATAGGTCGTGCGCATCTTCAGCCGCTGCGCTTCGAGCAGCTTGTTCTGCGACTCGAACTCGCTCAGGCGCTTCTGCAGCTCCTCCTCGATCCCGCTGATGGCCGTCGCCATCCGGTTCTCACCGGCGACATAGTGGCTGGCCGGGAACACGTGGATGGTGTCCTCGTCGCGGACGATCTCACCCGTCAGCGGGTGGAGGGTCTGCAGCGATTCGATCTCATCGCCGAAGAATTCGATGCGCAGAGCGAGTTCCTCGTACTGCGGGATGATCTCGACGGTGTCTCCGCGAACCCGGAAGGTGCCGCGGGTGAAGGCCATATCATTGCGGGCGTACTGCATGGACACGAAGCGTTTGAGCAGTTCGTCCCGGTCGCATTCGTCGCCCTTGTGGAGGGTGACCATCCGGTCGACGTACTCCTCCG
This sequence comes from Brevibacterium sp. LAARM3_SD1, assembly GCF_057364765.1. Lineage (NCBI taxonomy): Bacteria > Bacillati > Actinomycetota > Actinomycetes > Micrococcales > Brevibacteriaceae > Brevibacterium > Brevibacterium sp. LAARM3_SD1. The sequence continues at coordinate 150,132 of NZ_JBNFOL010000005.1, forward strand.
GAGTGCCAAGACCGTAGATGCACGACACCGTCGAGACGACGACGACATCACGCCTGGTCAGCAGCGAGTTCGTAGCCGAGTGGCGCAGACGCTCGACTTCGTCGTTGATCGAGGAGTCCTTCTCGATGAACGTGTCCGTCTGCGGCACATAGGCTTCCGGCTGGTAGTAGTCGTAGTAGGAGACGAAGTACTCGACAGCATTGTTGGGCAGCAGCTGTCGGAATTCGTTGGCCAGCTGTGCTGCCAGTGTCTTGTTCGGCGCCATGATCAGTGTCGGTCTCTGCACCTGCTCGATGAGCCATGCCGTCGTCGCCGACTTGCCCGTACCGGTGGCACCGAGGAGGACGATGTCGCGCTCCCCCGCGTCAAGGCGTTCGGAGATCTCCTTGATCGCCGTCGGCTGATCACCGGAGGGCGAGTACTCTGAGACGACCTCGAAGGGCGCCACCTCGCGGGTGACGTCGGGACGGTGGCCGATCGCTGGCAGGGGGCGTTCTGAGCTCATAGTCCAACCCTAGCCCCCGCCCCTGACATTGGGCAGGCCGGAGCCGGAACGACGCCACCGACTGAATGCCTGGTGCCGTATGTCACCGCGTCAGTCGAAGCTGTCGGGAACGAGCCTGCGACGCATCTCGAGGAAGTACAATTCCTTCGACTCCGCATAGGTTCGCGTCCTCTGCGCGTCCGTCGCGCCTGCTGCCTTCGCTTCGGCGGTGAGTTCGCGCTTCACCTGCAGGTACCTCTCCCGCTCCCCCGCATCCTCGGTGAGCAGGTCCCGGAATGCTCGGGCGAAGTGCGCACCGACGGAGTCGGCTGTGCGCACATGCAGGTTGACGGCCCGACCAGGATCCGTGTTCGCGTGGAACCACTTCGGTTCGGTTCCGCCCTCACCGAGGTGGTCACTCATCTCTGTGCCCGGATACCCGAGCTCGGCCAATCGAGGCTCCAGCTCCCGGGCGGCGATGAGATCGGGGACGAGGAGCTGCAGGTCGATGACGTCCTTGGCGGGCAGTCCCGGCACCGAGGTGGAGCCGATGTGCTCGACGGTGAATTCGTCGCCGGTGCCGTGCCTCAGCTTTGCGACCACTCGCTGTGCGTCACCGGACCAGTCCGCGTCCGCGGGGTCGACGAGGTCCAGAACAGTTCGCGGGGCCCGCCGGCCGGCCGTGAGATTGGCGGCGAAAGGGCGGATCCGCGATTCGATGAGGCGTCCGACGGCAGCTTTCGTCTCCTCGACCGAACCGGAGTTGTCGATGATGACGTCACAGGCCGCACGGCGGGTTTCGTCGTCGGCTTGGCGGGAGATCCGTGCGGCGGCGTCGTCTCGGTCCATTCCGCGGGAGTCCATGAGTCTGCGCAGCCGCACCTCGGCGGGCACATCGACGAGGAGGTTGAGGTGGTAGGCAGGTGTCATGGAGTTCTCGACGAGCAGCGGCACGTCGTGGACGACGATCTCGGCATCGGCGTGACTCGCGAAGTGTTCGGCAGTGCGGTCGCGGATCGCCGGGTGCATGAGTCCGTTGAGCTGTGCCGTGCGGTCGGAATCGACGAAGGCGGCCGCTGCCAGTGCCGGTCGGTTGAGCGAACCGTCGGGGTGCAGCACCTCGGCCCCGAAGGTCTCGGCCAGCCTCTCGAGCAGAGGCTGGCCGGGTTCGACGACTTCGCGGGCGATCTTGTCGGCGTCGACGAGCACTGCCCCGTGGTCGACGAGCATCGCGGACACCGTTGACTTTCCGGCGCCGATTCCGCCGGTGAGACCGATTCTCAGCATGGGATCATCCTACTGATCCAGTCGGTAGACCCGCACGCCCTCGTCGGCGAAGATCGGATCGCCGACGGCGGCGTCGAGGAAGCCCGCGTACTCTCCATCGTCTCCCGGCAGGAGCGGGGCGTCGGGGGCGAGGACGATGAAGTCGACCCCGGCTGCCCGCAGCTCCGCGATCGCCGAGGCGACTTCCGGGCTGTTTCCGTCCGGCATGGGTTCCCCGTCGAAGACGGAGCCGTGCAGCAGTTCGTCGAGGGCATCCTCGGGGGAGGAATAGGTCACCGGCGATTCCGGACTCGACCCGATGAAATAGCCTCCGGTCTCTCGGTAGCGGAATCCGCTCACCGACTGCCACACCATGGCTTCGTCGGCGTGGGGTTCGGCCCACGCCAGAGGGCGCGGGAAGGTCTTGACGACGGATCCGGCGGGGACCACCTCGGCGATGGATTCGGTGAAGAAGTCGGGGACATTGACTTCGTGGGCGTTCTGCGGACCGGGGAGGACGGCCACGGCGGCGAGGACGAGAAGGATGAGCAGAGCGCGGGCGCGACGCAGCCTCCGGTGCTTCAGCACCCATTGGAGACCGATTCCGAGCACCGCGAACAGCGCGATCGTCGAGTGGAGGACGAGGCGCATCGGCAGGATGTTGTTGAGGACGGGGATCGCTTCGATGAGGGCGAACGGACCGGTTTCGACGAATACCCGACCGCCGAGGAGGATCGGGGAGCCTAATGCCAACAGGAAGACGAGGAGGCCGGTAGCGCCGGCGATGCGCACCGGCAGAGCGTGATCGGATCGGCGTCCGAGGCAGGCGACGATGAGCACGGCAGCCACCAGCGCGGGTGCGCCGACGTAGGCACCGAGTTCGGCGGGGTCGATGTCCATGATCCGTGGCAGCGGGGAGACCCCGGAACTCAGCCAGGCCGGCGCCGCGGGCAGGATCGGGTCGAGCAGGTCGGTGTTCCACACTCCGTGCGGGCGGATGGCGCCGGATGGGGCGTTCGGACCCGCCATGGTCACCAGCAGCGGGATCGCGCACAGCAGGGCGATGATCCCGGCGACGGCGGAGCCGAGCCCGAGAGCCAGCCAGGACCGGGCTCTGAAGAGCCGTCGGCCGAAGACAGCGAGGCTTGCCAGGAAGCACAGTGCGGCGAGGAATGTTCCGGCCAGGACTTCGGTGGAGACGTAGAACTGGAATCCGAGGAGGAGACCGAACCCGGTGCCGAGCAGCCAGAGGCGACGGCGGCGCAGCGGTGAGCGACCGTGCTCGGTCGTGGTCCGTCCGAGGTCGAGGAGAGCGAGGATCGCCCACGCGGTCAGGGGAGGCGTGACGATATAGGCGAGGTTCGGGTGGCCGCCGAGTTGGGCGATGACATAGCTGGAGAAGCCGACTCCGCCGGCGGCGATGAATGCGGGCACACGGTCGAGGAAGAGGCGGAAGAGCACCGCTGCGGCCAGGCTGCCCAGCACCGGGAAGGCGAGGATGAGCAGGTTGTAGCTCACGATGGGGCCGGCCACCCACGTCACGGGAGCGAGCAGGATCGCGAAGCCGGCCAGGGAGGTGTTCCACGCCCCGTTGACTCCCCCGCCGAGGGCGTTCATCGATTCCGTGTACAGCAGGCTCCCGGTCTCCCCCGGTCCGAATCCGAGGGCGTCGGCGAGCACCTGTGCACCGTGTCCCAGCCACCAGATGAACAGGGAGGTGTCATCGTTGGAGGCGACGACGCTGCCGCCGGGATCGGCGGCGACGGAGCCGAAGACGGTCAGGCTGCCGACGCAGAGGATGAGGGTGTACCACAGCCAGGGGCGCAGGCGCGCTCGGATTGTGGGGGCATACACAAAGGGCTCCCGGCCTTCCGACCGGGAGCCCTTGTGGGAGCTGTTATCAGCTGCCTGCAAGCTTCTCACGCAGAGCTGCGAGAGCTTCGTCGCTGGCCAGGGTGCCCTCGTCGTTCGTCTCTTCGGAGGAGAACGATCCGGTGGCCGGAGCGGCTTCGGCAGAGCCGACGGCATCGGCTGCGGAGGCCTCGGCGTCCGCTGCGATGGCCTTGGCGACCTGCTTCTTGTGCTCTTCCCAGCGTTCCTGAGCGGCAGCGTACTGCTGCTCCCAGGTCTCGCGCTGAGCCTCGTAGCCCTCGACCCATTCGTTGGTCTCGGGGTCGAAGCCCTCGGGGTACTTGTAGTTGCCGTCCTCGTCGTACTCCTGCGGCATGCCGTAGAGAGCGGGGTCGAGGAACTCTTCGGCCTCGGGGTCGACGCCTTCGTTCGCCTGCTTCAGCGACAGCGAGATGCGGCGGCGTTCGAGGTCGATGTCGATGACCTTGACGTAGATGGTCTCGTCGACCGAGACGACCTGCTCCGGCAGATCCACGTGGCGCACGGCCAGCTCGGAGATGTGGACGAGGCCTTCGATGCCGTCTTCGACGCGCACGAACGCACCGAAGGGAACGAGCTTGGTGACCTTGCCCGGCACGATCTGTCCGATGACGTGCGTGCGAGCGAAGTGCTGCCAAGGATCTTCCTGGGTGGCCTTGAGCGACAGCGAAACGCGCTCACGGTCCATGTCGACGTCGAGGACCTCGACGGTGACCTCGTCACCCACGGTGACGACCTCACCCGGGTGATCGATGTGCTTCCAGGACAGTTCGGAGACGTGGACGAGTCCGTCGACACCACCGAGGTCGACGAACGCACCGAAGTTGACGATGGAGGACACGACACCAGGACGGACCTGGCCCTTCTGCAGGGTCTGCAGGAAGTCGTGGCGGACGGCCGACTGGGTCTGCTCGAGCCAGGCGCGGCGCGACAGGACCACGTTGTTGCGGTTCTTGTCGAGCTCGATGATCTTGGCTTCGACCTGCTGGCCGATGTAGGGAGCGAGATCGCGGACGCGGCGCATCTCGACCAGGGATGCGGGCAGGAAGCCGCGCAGTCCGATGTCGACGATCAGGCCGCCCTTGACAACCTCGATGACGGTGCCGGTGACAACTCCGTCGTCTTCCTTGATTTTCTCGATGTCGCCCCAGGCGCGCTCGTACTGAGCACGCTTCTTGGACAGCATGAGACGACCCTCTTTGTCTTCCTTCTGAAGAACGAGGGCTTCGATTTCGTCCCCGACCTCGACGACTTCGCCGGGATCGACATCATGCTTGATGGAAAGCTCACGTGCGAGGATGACGCCTTCCGTCTTGTATCCGATGTCGACGAGGACTTCGTCACGGTCGACCTTGACGACTTCGCCCTCAACGATGTCGCCATCGTTGAAGTACTTGATGGTCTCATCGACGGCGGCGAGGAAATCCTCAGCGGTTCCGATGTCGTTGACAGCGACCTGCTTCGGCTGCACCGATTCCGGCGTGGTGGTGGTCATATAGGTAGGGACTCCGATGGAATATTGGTCCAGATCCGGTACCCTGGCGGCAGGTCGTGTAAGTTGCCGCAAGAACCGAATCCGGTCTCGATTGCGAATTTGGACTTGTATGCACAGGCGCATACGGTTGTCAATGCTAGCACCTTTTCAGGCGTGAATGCACGCCGAAGAGTCGAATTATCACCACCTGGGGCCACGGAGGAACCATGAGCGAAGGAACTGACGGAGCCGAGGTCATCAGCGGTGGCTATCTCCCCATCGACGAAGAGGCTTCAGTCCGGGCCAATCGCAGCTATTGGGACAACTCTGCCGAGGAGTATCTGGCCGAACACGGCACGTTCCTCGGCGCATCGGATTTCATCTGGTGTCCGGAGGGAATTCACGAATCCGATGTCCGCCTCCTCGGCGACGTCGACCGGAAGCAGGTGCTCGAGGTCGGCTGCGGTGCCGGTCAGTGCTCCCGGTGGCTGGCCGAACAGGGAGCGATCACCACGGGCGTCGACGTCTCCGCCGGAATGCTCGAACAGGCCTCACGTCTGCAGCGCGAAAATCCCCTGAGCACCGAGGCGACTCCCCCGACATTCCTCCTCGCCGATGCCCGGCAGCTGCCGTTCGCGTCGAACAGCTTCGACGGTGCGTTCTCCTCCTATGGGGCCCTGCCCTTCGTCAAGGACGCCGAAGTCGTCTTCGCCGAGGTGGCCAGAGTGCTGCGCAGCGGCGGGCAGTGGGTCTTCTCGACGACGCACCCGATGCGGTGGATGTTCCCCGACGTCCCCGGTGAGGCCGGGCTGACCGTCGAGTATTCGTATTTCGATCGCACTCCGTACGTCGAGCTGTCCTCGGACGGTCAGCCGGTCTACGCCGAGCATCACCGGACGATGAGCGACTGGGTCAGCCTCCTCGTCGACGCCGGCTTCACGATCGATTCGGTCACCGAACCCGAATGGCCGGAAGAGAATCGGACCGCTTGGGGCGGCTGGTCGCCGCTGCGCGGGGCGCTCATGCCCGGCACCGTGATCTTCTCCACCACTCTGAACAAGGACTGAGGCGCCGCCCAGCCGCGCACTGAGGCGAACGCTCGGTCAAGCAGCGCCGCGCGCAGCAACCTCATTCAAGCGCCAGCTCGCATTGCGATAGGTACACGCCGCGATAAGTGGGCGCGGCCTTGATCGATCACGGGCAGCATCGATTTCTGCGCTGGCCCTTGAACGAGGAACGCTATAGCCCTCAGCCGGTCAGTGGGCGGCGGCGTGCCAGGAGCGACCGGTGCCGACGTTGACGTCCAGGGGCACATCGAGCTCGAATGCCGAACCCATCTCCTCGGTGACGATCTTCTTCACCTCATCGATCTCGTCGGGACGGACGTCGACGATGATCTCGTCATGGACCTGCAGCAGCATCGGCGACTGCAGGTCGTCAAGCCGCTCGGCGACCTTGAGCATGGCGATCTTCATGATGTCGGCGGCCGAGCCCTGGATCGGTGCGTTGAGTGCGGCGCGTTCGGCCATGTCCCGCAGCTGCCGGCGGTCGCTGTGGAGAGCCGGCAGATAGCGGCGGCGGCCCATGATGGTCTCCGTGAACCCCTTCGCCCGGGCCTGTTCGACGATGTCGTCGAGGTAGTCCTTGACGGCTCCGAAGCGCTCGAAATACTGGTCCATCAGCCCCTTGGCTTCGTCGACGCCGATCGCCAGCTGCCGGGAGAGCCCGTAGGCGGAGAGACCGTAGACCAACCCGTATGACATGGCCTTGACCTTCGAACGCATCTCCGAGTTCACCTCGTCGATGCCGACGCCGAAGACCTTCGAGCCGACATAGGAGTGGAGGTCCTCGCCGTCCTTGAACGCCTGGATTAGCGCGGCGTCTCCGGACAGGTGAGCCATGATGCGCATTTCGATCTGCGAGTAGTCGGCGGTGAGCAGAGTCCCGCCCGACACCTCGGGGTCGGCGATGAAGATCTCCCGGATGCGGCGACCCGATTCGGTCCGCACCGGAATGTTCTGCAGGTTCGGGTCCAATGACGAGAGCCGACCGGTGGCGGCCACGGTCTGCTGGTAGGTGGTGTGGATGCGGCCGTCGTCGGCGACGGTCTTGAGCAGTCCGACGACCGTCTGCTTGAGCTTCGTCGAATCCCGGTAGGCCAGCAGGTGCTGGAGGAAGGGGTGTTCGGTCTTGACGAACAGTTCGGCCAGGGCTTCGGCATCCGTCGTATAGCCGGTCTTCGTCCGCTTGGTCTTGGGCATATCGAGCTCGTCGAAGAGCACGGTCTGCAGCTGCTTGGGAGATCCGAGGTTCACCTCGTGGCCGATTGCGTCGTAGGCCTCCTGAGCGCTGGCCTCGGCCTGCTTGGTGAATTCGTCGATGAGGTTCGACAGTCCGGCCTCGTCGACAGCGATTCCCGTCGCTTCCATGCGCGCGAGCACGGGCACGAGCGGCAGCTCGATCTCGCGGTACACCTGCGTCATGTTCGCATCGTCGACGGCTTTCGCGAGCACCTCATGGACTTCGAGAAGGGCGGCGGCGCGCTGGCCGTGCGTGGTCACTGCGGCATCCGAGTCGAGGTCGAGGGCGAGCTGCCCGGAATCGGATTCGGGTTCGCTGAGGTCGATTCCGGCGCGATCGGCGGAGATCTGCCCGAGCTCGTACGCACGGGCATCGGGGACGAGGAGGTAGGCGGCGAGAGCCGTGTCCCCGGCGATATCGGTCACGGACAGTCCCATCGACTCCCACGCTTTGATCTGCAGCTTAGAGCTGTGGAGGATGAGCGAATGCCCGCCCAGTGCGGAGCCGAGCTTGCCGACGGCTTTCTGCCCCGCCTCGGCGAGGTCGACGACCCACGCCTGCCCGGGTTCGGCGGAGACCGCGAGGGTCCGTGCCTGACCATGGCCGAGTTCGAAGGTGGCATCCGAATCGAGCGCCAGCACATCGTGGTCGGAGATCTTCGTCAGCAGAGCGTCGATGTCGACGGTCTCGATGGTCGTCTCCCGTGCCGGTGCCGGCTCGGATTCGGTGCCGGCTTCGGGGAAGATCGCGGCCAGACGTTTGCCGAGGGCTTGGAACTCGAGCTGATCGAACAGGCTCGACAGCTCGGTCGGGTCGCCTTCGCCCCACGCCAGGTCATCGAATTCCAGCCCCAGGTCGACGTCGTCGAGGAGGCGGTTGAGTCGATAGTTCCGCTCCACCTCGGTGATGTGGTCGCGCAGCTTCTCCCCGACCTTTCCGCCGATCGACTCTGCGTTCTCCAGCACTCCGGGCAGGTCGCCATGAGCGGTGAGCCATTTGGCGGCGGTCTTGTCACCGACTCCGGGCACGCCGGGCAGATTGTCGGCCTTCTCGCCGACGAGAGCGGCCAGTCCTCGGTAGTTCGCGGGGCTGACCCCGTATTTCTCCTCGACCGCGGCCGGAGTCATCCGGTTGAGATCGCTGACTCCGCGCTTCGGGTAGAGGATCGTCACGTTGTCGGTGGCGAGCTGGAACGAATCCTTGTCACCGCTCATCACCGCGACGGACGAGCCCGCCTCGGTGCCCATCCTCGCCATCGTCGCCAGGATGTCATCTGCCTCGAAGCCCTCCTTCGTCACGACCCGGATGCCCATCGCCGTGACGATGTCCTTGATGAGGTCGATCTGCGGGTGGAACTCGGGCGGAGTCTTCGCCCGGCCGGCCTTGTACTCGGGGTATTCCTCGAGTCGGAAGGTCTGGCGTCCGAGGTCGAAGGCCACGGCCACATGGCTGGGCTCTTCGTCGCGGAGGACGTTGATGAGCATGGAGATGAAGCCGTAGATGGCGTTCGTCGTCTGGCCGGTGCTGGTGGAGAAGTTCTCCACCGGAAGGGCGTGGAATGCCCGGTAGGCCAGGGAGTGTCCGTCGATGAGCAGGAGGGATTCGTTTGAGTGACTCACATGGCATAGCCTAGCGTTCGAAGCTGACTTGAAGGAGAACCGATGCTGCGTCCCGACGTGTCCCTGACCGCTCACACCACACCCGAGGAGATCGACACGCTGCTCGGGCAGCTGCGCACGCCGGGGTCAGGGGGTGAGCTGGCCGAGAGGATGGGAATCGAGTTCGTCGAGCTCGCCCACGACCATGTCACGGCCACGGCTCCGGTCGTCGGCAATCGGCAGCCGATGGGTCTCTTCCACGGCGGCGGCCATGTCGTTCTCGCCGAATCGCTGGCCTCGATGCACTCGTATCTGCTCTCCGGCGGCAAGAACGTCGTCGGGGTCGATCTCAATGCCACTCATCTGCGTGCCGCTCGTGAGGGTGTGGTCACCGGACGCGCCGAGGTGCTCCATCAGGGACGTACGATCGTCTCCCATGAGGTGAAGATGACCGACGAGGCGGGAAAGCTGCTCTCGATCGTGCGGATCACGAACATGATCCTGAAGACCGAGCCGAAGGGCTGAGGCACGGCTCCTCCTCGGCGAAAGTCCACAGCGAAAGCAGAACGACAGACCCACAACAGAAGAAGAGGGCCGGCGAACCCATTTCGGATTCGCCGGCCTTCTCTGATTCCGGGTTCGGACCTGCCTGGTCCGGGAGGTGATTACTTCTTCGTGCCGATCTGCTTGAGCACGGTCTCAGCGACCTCGCGCATCGTCAGGCGACGGTCCATCGAGGTCTTCTGGATCCAGCGGAATGCTTCGGGCTCGCTCAGACCCATGGAGGTCTGCAGCAGGCTCTTGGCGCGCTCGACGAGCTTGCGGGTCTCGAAGCGTTCGGTGAGATCGGAGATCTCGGACTCGAGCGAGCTGATCTCGGCATGACGCGAGAGCGCGATCTCCAGGGCCGGAATGAGGTCGGCCGAGGTGAACGGCTTGACGACATAGGCCATGGCACCCGCATCGCGGGCCCGCTCGACGAGCTCCTTCTGCGAGAAGGCAGTGAGCAGCACCACGGGGGCGATGCGGGCCCTGGCGATGCGCTCGGCGGCGGAGATTCCGTCGAGGATGGGCATCTTGATGTCCATGACGACGAGGTCCGGGCGCAGCTCCTCAGCCAGGCGGATGGCGGATTCGCCGTCCGCAGCTTCACCGACGACGTCATAGCCGACTTCGCGGAGCATTTCTACGATATCGAGACGAATCACGGCCTCGTCTTCGGCCACGACTACGCGGCGGACCGGCACGGACTCGTCTGAAGTTGATTCTTCGCTGTTTGAAAGCACGGCACCAGTCTAGACCAGGCGCTCAGCGTCATGGCCAGCGGACCCGGAAGTTTATTCTGTGAGGGTGGCCACGGGCGGTGACGGTGGCCACCGGAGGGCATCCTCGGCGGGTGGCGATTGTGCAATCGGTCCGCGCGCGCAGTAGAATCGTTCCCGTTGCACAGGCGGTCCTGAAAGGACAGCTCGTAACGAGCCGGATTGGCGGAATCGGTAGACGCGGTGCACTCAAAATGCATTGTCGAAAGACGTGCGGGTTCGAGTCCCGCATCCGGTACAGACGAAGGCACTGTCGACCATGATGTCGACAGTGCCTTCTGCATTTCCCCGGGTGACGGCGGCTCCAACTCCCGAATCCAGGTCGCAATCGGACATTTCGTGCGGCGGAATGTATCCGATGGTGACCTGGATTTGCCCTCAGAGAGATGGTGACGGGTTCAGTTCACGCGAAATCACCCGCTTGCGCGCAGGTCGAGGGAGTACAGCAGCGTGTCGTATCGCCTCTCCCCCACCGCCACGAAGTCCGGGAGTCGTCCGTATCGGGTGAAGCCGAGGGATTCATAGAGACCGATAGCGGCCGCATTGTCTCCACGCAGGTCGAGAGTGACCACCTCCGTGCCGTGATGACGTGCCGCCCGAATGAGCGCCTCCATCAGCTTCCTGCCCGCGCCCTGACCTTGAGCGTCCGGGGCGACGGCCACCTTTTCGATGTCGACATGGGGGCGGAACGTCGGTCGAGCGTACCGATTCCAGTACGCGAAGCCGGTGATCTCGGTTCCGGTGCGAGCGATTGCGGCAGCGGAATCCCCGGTGTCAGTGCCCGCAGCCAGGCAGCCGACGAGATCCGCGATCTCCTCGACAGACGGAGCTGAGACCCAACCGAGAGCGGCACCTGCATCGACGAGGCGGCCGAGCAGCGATGTCACCTGCAGGACATCGTGCTCGGCCACCCCCGCGGCTGAGAGAAGATCAACTATGACTGCGGACGTCCTCGGTGCGGGTCTCGTCGACATCTGCGTCCTCCTCGGTCGGAACGTAGCCGTTGATGCGCGGGGCATCGTAGCGTTCGACGTCCAGGATCTCATGCCGCTTGGCAACGATGGCCGGAACGAGTGCCTGACCGGAGACGTTGAGCGCGGTGCGGCCCATGTCCACGATCGGCTCGATGGCCAGCAGCAGTCCGACGCCTTCGAGTGGCAGACCAAGGGTCGACAGGGTCAGGGTGAGCATCACGGTCGCACCTGTCGTGCCGGCCGTTGCGGCCGAGCCGATGACGGCGACGAAGATGATGAGCAGGTACTGGATGAGGGAGAGATCGATGCCGAAGAACTGTGCGACGAACACGGCGGCGATGGCCGGATAGATCGCGGCGCAGCCGTCCATCTTCGTCGTCGCGCCGAAGGGCACGGCGAAGGCGGCGTAGGAGTGGGGCACCCCGAAGTTGTCGGTGGCGACCTTCTGCGTCACGGGCATGGTGCCGATCGAGGACCGGGAGACGAAGCCCATCTGAGTGGCCGGCCAGACTCCGGAGAAGTACTGGCGCACCGACAGTCCGTTGGCGCGAGCCAGGGCCGGATAGACGATGAAGAACACGATCGCGAGGCCGATGTAGACGGCGACGACGAACCACAGCAGCGATCCCATCGTGGACCAGCCGTAGGAGTTCACGGCGTTGCCGATGAGGCCGAGCGTGCCGATCGGGGCGATGCGCACGATCCACCAGACGACCTTCTGCACCACGGCCAGGGCCGCCTCGGTGAACTGGAGGAACGGCTCTGCGGCCTTACCGACCTTGACCGCGGCGATGCCGATGGCCCCGGAGACGATGATGAGCTGGAGGATGTTGAAGTTGACCTCGGAGGTGACCGCTCCGGACTCATCCGGTCCGGTGGCCACCTCGAGCCCGAGGAAGTTCACCGGGATCAGTCCGGTGAGGAAGCCGAGCCAGCTGCCCTGGGAGTCGGGTGCACCGGCGTTGAGCGAAGCGGCATCGGCGTGGGCGCCGGGCTGCATGACGACGCCGATGATGAGTCCGAGGATGACGGCGATGAGGGCGGTGAGGGCGAACCACAGCAGCGTCGACATCGCCAGCCTGGCGGCATTGGTGACCTTGCGCAGGTTGCCGATGCTCGCGATGATCGCGGTGATGACCAGTGGGACGACGGCGGCTTTGAGCAGGGTGACGTATGACGAGCCGATGGTGTCCAGGGTCTGGCCGAGCCAGTTGTCAGTCGTTTCGCTGACCGGTCCCCATGAGCGGGCGATGAGCCCGAGGATGACACCGGCGATGAGTGCGATGGTCACCTGCACTCCGAAGGACTTGCTCCACGCGGGCAGTCTCATTGAATTCCTCTCCTAGCGGGTCCTCCCCTTTTGGGATCCGCAGGGAGGATTAGGCAACAGAGAGCACAACTGTTGAGCAATTTGCAAAATTCCCTGGCCACTTGTGATCTGTCTCGCAGTTTGGAATCGGTCCACGCTCGGTCCCGGACACAGAGACGCCGACGGCGCCCGCCCCGCGGTCATGGGGCAGGCACCGCCGGCGTTTGAGCCTGGGTGCGGTCAGTGTCGGGGTGAGTGGCCCTCGCGCACGACCGGCACCTCACGGGTGATCGGCGCTTCGGCGACGACTCCATATCCGGCCAGCGGATCCTCTTCCGAGTCCGAGGCGTCCTGGTATGCGGCCGTCACACCCTTGGCGGCATCACCGATGGTGTGGATGCGCAGGGCGTTCGTCGAGCCAGGGATCCCGGGGGGCGAACCGGCAACGAGGATGCTCTGGTCGCCTTCGCGGGCCGTTCCGTCGGCGAGGAGCACAGCGTCGACCTGTCGTGCCATCTGGTCGGTGTGGCGCACGGTCTTCACGAGGTACGGCCGGACTCCCCAGGTCAGCGCCAGCTGGTGGCGCACCTGCGGGTCGGGTGTGAAGCCGAGGATCGGCCAGGCCGGACGCAGGCGGGACATGCGTCGCACGGAGTCGCCGGTCTGCGAGAAGGTGCACAGCAGGTCGATATCGAGCTGCTGAGCAATCTGCACGGCCGCCGCGGTGACGGCTCCGCCCTTCGTGTGCGGGACGGTGCCCAGCGGCGGAATCCGTTCGAGGCCGTGCTCCTCGGTGGAGCTGATGATCCGGCTCATGGTCCGGATCGCCTCGACCCAGTGGGCACCCACCGAGGTCTCACCGGAGAGCATGAGCGCATCGGTGCCGTCGAGGACGGCGTTCGCGCAGTCGCTGGCTTCGGCACGGGTGGGCCGCGGTGCATCGATCATCGTCTCGAGCATCTGCGTGGCGACGATCACGGGCTTGGCCTGCTGGCGTGCGATCTCGACGGCCCGCTTCTGCACGATCGGCACCTGCTCGAGCGGCAGTTCGACGCCGAGGTCGCCACGGGCGACCATGATTCCGTCGAAGGCGTCGATGACCTCATCGAGCTGGTCGACGGCCTGCGGCTTCTCGAGCTTGGCGATGACAGGAGCGGTGATTCCGACTTCGTCCATGACCGCACGGACATCGTTCATGTCCTCGGGACTGCGGACGAAGGACAGGGCGACCCAATCGAAGCCGAGCTGCAGCCCCCACTTGAGATCGTCGACGTCCTTCTCCGACAGCGCGGGGACGGAGACCGGGACCCCGGGGAGGTTGATGCCCTTGTGGTTGGAGATGGTGCCGCCGATCTCGACCTCGGTGACCACGTCGGTATCGGTCACCTCGGTGGCGCGCAGGCGCAGGCGCCCGTCGTCGATGAGCAGCGGATCGCCGACGGAGACGTCTTCTGCCAGGGTCGGCAGGGTCGTGGATACGAGTTCTGCGGTGCCGGGGACGTCACGGCTGGTGATGGTGAACGTGGCGCCTTCGACGAGCTCTTCCTTGCCGTTTGCGAAGGTGCCTACGCGGATCTTCGGACCCTGGAGGTCCAGCAGGACGGCGACGGGGCGGCCGGTGTCGAGTGCGGCCTGGCGGACCCAGGCGAACTTCTCTTCGTGCTCTTCTCGCTTTCCGTGGCTCAGATTGAATCGGGCGACATCGACGCCCTCATCGACGAGCTCGCGGATCTCTTCATAGGAGTTCTGGTTCGGACCTAAAGTTGCGACTATCTTTGCACGCCTCATACGCTCCACCCTACCTAAAAGTCTCAGCCGGCGTTTCCACCGCTCTGCGCTGGTCACGAGCGGTGCGGGTGCGGCACTTCGCTGTGCCGCACCACCGCCGCTTCTCATTGTCTGACATGCATCATCTTAGCATTTGAACCCTTCGTCGGCAGGTCGGACGGGCGCCGGCAGCCGCGTCGACCCGGTGAGGAACCGGTCGACTTCGGCGGCCGCGGCGCGCCCCTCGGCGATGCCCCACACGATGAGCGACTGTCCGCGTCCGGCATCGCCTGCGACGAAGACTCCGGGGGTCTCCGAAGCGTAGGAGTCATCACGGGTGAAGGCTCCGGAATCGTCGACGTCGAGACCGAACGAGTCCGACTCCGGTCCGGAGAATCCCAGTGCCAGCAGCACGAGATCGGCCTCAAGGACGTGTTCGGTGCCCGGTGTCGGAATCCGGCGGCCGTCGACGAACTGGGTCTCGGCGACCTCGATCCCGCTCACGCGGCCGGTGTCGTCGCCGACGAAGCGCGTGGTCGAGGCGAGGTACTTCCGCGTTCCGCCCTCCTCGTGCGAGGACTGGACTTCGAAGATGCGAGGAACTGTCGGCCACGGATCGCTCTCACTGCGTTCGGCGGGCGGCTGGGCGCCGATCGCCAGGGTCGTCACAGAGGCCGCCTTCTGGCGCAGGGCCGTGCCCAGGCAGTCGGCGCCCGTGTCCCCGCCGCCGATGATGATGACGTGTTTGCCCGCGGCGTCGATGAACTCCGACGAGTCGGCCTGGGGCCCGCGATGGTCGCCCGCCTGATCCCGATTCGAGGGCACAAGGTAGTCCATGGCGAATTCGACCCCGTCGAGATCGCGGCCGGGGATCGGCATGTCGCGCGGAACCGTCGCACCCGTGCACACGATGACGGCATCGAAGCTCGAACGCAGGGACTCGAGCGTGACATCGCGTCCGACTTCGACCGAAGTCTTGAAGCGGGTGCCCTCCGCACGCATCTGATCGAGTCGACGATCGATGTGGTGCTTCTCCAGCTTGAAGTCCGGGATGCCGTAGCGCAGGAGTCCGCCGAGGCGGTCGGCGCGTTCGTAGACGACGACCGTATGCCCGGCCCGGGTCAGCTGCTGGGCTGCGGCGAGCCCGGTGGGACCGGATCCGATCACGGCGACCGTGTGGCCTGTGATCCGCTCGGGGATGATCGGCTGGATGAGACCGGCGTCGAAGCCCTGATCGACGATCGTGACCTCGACCTGTTTGATAGTCACTGCCGGCTGGTTGATGCCGAGGACGCAGGCGTTCTCGCACGGAGCCGGACAGGCACGCCCGGTGAACTCCGGGAAGTTGTTCGTCGCGTGAAGCAGTTCGACGGCGCGGGGGAGCTCGCCGCGGTACATCGCGTCGTTGAATTCCGGGATGAGGTTGCCCAGCGGACAGCCCTGATGGCAGAAGGGGATGCCGCAGTCCATGCAGCGTGATGCCTGCCGTCGCAGCTGCTCGGGATCACCCGCCTCGTAGACCTCCTTGTAGTCCATGAGACGGATCGGGACGGGGCGCCGCTTCGGCAGCTCCCGGTGTTCGATTGTGAGGAATCCGTGCGGATCAGCCATTGGTGGCCTCCAGAATCGTGTGCCAGGCCTCGTCCGAGTCGACGGCCTTGCCGGCCGCGGCGAACTCGTCCTGGATGTCTTTGACCGTCGCGTAGGCGACGGGGATGATCTTCGTGAAGCGGGAGAGGACGTCCTGACCTCGGCGCAGTCCGTCGAGGAGCTCGCCGGCCAGCGGTGAGGCAGTCCATTCGACATGCTCACGCAGCAGCCGCTCGAGAATCTCCATATCGTCCACGCCGACACCGGTGAAACGGAAGACGCCGGCCGCCCGCTCCTTCGGATTGAGTCGGGCGGGATTGAAGTCGAGCACATAGGCGGTGCCGCCGGACATGCCTGCGGCGAAGTTCCGGCCGGTGCCGCCGAGGATGACGGCCACACCTCCAGTCATGTACTCGAGGCCGTGGTCGCCGATGCCCTCGACGACCGCCTCGGCGCCGGAGTTGCGGACGAGGAACCGCTCCCCCACCTGTCCTGAGACGAACAGCTTGCCAGCCGTCGCCCCATAGCCGAGCACATTGCCGGCGATGACGTTGTGTTCAGGTCGGGTGGGGTTCTCCGCATGCGGCCGAACGCTGACGATTCCTCCCGACAGGCCCTTGCCGACATAGTCGTTTGCATCACCGTGGAGTTCGATGCTGACACCCTTCGGCAGGTAGGCGCCGAGGGACTGTCCGGCAGTTCCGCGCAGCTCGAGCCGGATCGTGTGCTCCGGCAGGCCCGCTTGCCCGTGGGCGAGAGTGACGTGATGGCCGAGCAAGGTGCCCGCCGAGCGGTCGGTGTTCTCGATCGCCGAGGTGATCGTCGTCTCCGTGCCCTCCGAGATGGCGTCTCGGGCCTGCTCGAGCAGGCGGAGGTCGAGCTCGTCGGCGAAGCCGCGGTCGACGCGTTCGCCGCATTTGCGTGCGACGTCGGAGCTGCCGTGGAGGTCGACAGGGACCTTGAGGATCGAGTCGAGATCGAGGTCGAGCCCCGTTGCGGCCGCCCGCTCCTCGTCGATGCTCAGCCGCTCGACCGCGCCGATGGCCTCATCGAGGCTGCGCAGGCCGAGCGCCGCCAGGTAGGCGCGGACCTCCTCGGCGATGAAGGTGAAGAAGTTGACGACGTGATCGGCCTGACCGTGGAAGCGCTCGCGCAGCTTCGGGTTCTGGGTCGCCACACCCACCGGGCATGTGTCCTTGTGGCACACGCGCATCATGATGCAGCCGGAGACGACGAGGGCCGTGGTCGCGAACCCGAACTCCTCCGCGCCGAGCAGGGCTGCGATGATGACATCCCGGCCGGTCTTGAGCTGACCGTCGACCTGTACGCTGACCTTCTCGCGCAAACCGTTGAGCACGAGGGTCTGCTGGGCCTCGGCGAGGCCGAGCTCCCAGGGAGTGCCCGCGTGCTTGAGCGAATTGAGCGGACTCGCTCCGGTTCCGCCGTCGTGCCCGGAGATGAGGACGACGTCGGCACCGGCTTTCGCCACTCCGGCAGCCACCGTGCCCACGCCGATCGCGGACACGAGTTTGACGTGGACCCGGGCCTTGGCGTTGGCGCGGCCGAGGTCGTGGATGAGCTGGGCCAAGTCCTCGATCGAGTAGATGTCATGGTGCGGCGGCGGCGAGATCAGCCCGACGCCCGGAGTCGCGTGGCGAGTCTTCGCTATCCACGGGTAGACCTTCGTCCCTGGCAGCTGCCCGCCCTCGCCGGGCTTGGCTCCCTGCGCCATCTTGATCTGCAGGTCGTCGGCTTCGGTGAGGTAGTGGCTCGTGACGCCGAAGCGTCCCGAGGCGATCTGCTTGATCGCCGAACGGCGCTCGGGGTCGATGAGCCGCTCGGTGTCCTCGCCGCCTTCTCCCGTGTTCGACTTGCCGCCGATCCGGTTCATCGCGATCGCCAGGGTCTCGTGGGCCTCTTGGGACAGCGAACCGTAGCTCATCGCTCCGGTCGAGAACCGCTTCATGATCTCCTCGGCGGGTTCGACCTCGGAGATGTCGATCGGGCCCGATTCGCGTGGAACGAGGTCGAAGAGACCGCGCAGCGTCATGAGTTCGCGCGACTGTTCGTTGATCTGTGCCGTGTACTGGCCGAAGATGTCGAAGCGTCCCGTGGCGGTGGAGTGCTGGAGCTTGAAGATCGTCTCCGGGTTGAACAGATGCTCCGGCCCTTCGCGACGCCACTGGTACTCCCCGCCGACGTTGAGGTTCCGGTGCGAGGGTCGGGGGTGATCATCGCGGTAGGAGTCCCCGTGGCGGGCACTCGTCTCCGCTGTGATCTCCCTGATGCCCCTGCCGCCGAGCTGGTGCGGCGTCGAGGTGAAGTACTTGTCGATGAATGTCTCGGACAGCCCCAGAGCCTCGAAGGTCTGGGCCCCGTGGTAGGACTGCACGGTCGAGATGCCCATCTTCGACATGATCTTGAGCAGTCCCTTGTTGAGCGCGGTGAGCACGTTGGCAACTGCGGCCTCTTCGCTGATGCCCCGGATCCGGTCCGAGCGGACGAGCGCCTCGGCGGATTCCATGACGAGGTACGGATTGACCGCGGATGCCCCGAAGGACACGAGGGTCGCGACGTGGTGGACCTCGCGGACGTCACCGGCCTCGACGATGATGCTCGCCCTCGTCCGCGAGCGTTCGCGCACAAGGTGGTGGTGCAGCGCCGAGGTGAGCAGCAGCGATGGGATCGGAGCGAGATCGGCCGTCGAGTCCCGATCGGAGAGGATGATGAACACGGCGCCGGCCTCGATCGCCGCGCTCGCCTCGGCGCACAGCGCCTCGAGACGCTCGGCCATCGCGTCCTCTCCCCCGTTGACCGAGTAGAGGCCGGAGAGGATCACGGAGGGGTGTGCGTTCTCCACGCCGAGGTGGCTGCCCTTGACGTGCGCGATCGCCGTGAGCTCGTCGTTGTCGATGACCGGCTGGTCGAGCAGGATGTGCGCGGAGTCGGGCTTCGAGAACTCGAGCAGATTGCCCTCTCGGCCGATCCCGGCAGCCATGCTCGTCACGATGTCCTCGCGGATCGAGTCGAGCGGCGGATTCGTCACCTGAGCGAAGTTCTGGTGGAAGTAGTCGAAGAGCAGACGAGGTCGCTGACTGAACGCTGCGATCGCGGTGTCCGTGCCCATCGCTCCCAGCGGTTCGGCACCGGTCTCGGCCATCGGCGAGATGAGGATTCGCAGCTCCTCCTCGGTGTAGCCGAAGGTGCGCTGGCGGCGCCTGACTGAGGACTGCGGGTGAGTGACGTGGACGCGGGTGGGCAGATCCTTCAATCGCTTCGAGCAGCTGTCTACCCAGTCGGAATAGGGGTGGTCGGTGGCGAGCTGGTTCTTGATCTCCGTGTCGGAGATGATGCGCTCGGACTCGGTGTCGACGAGGAACATGCGGCCCGGGGTGAGACGGCCGCGGGCGACGACCTCGGACTCGGGCAGATCGACGACTCCGACCTCGCTGGCGAGCACCACCGTGTCCTCGGTCATCACGTACCGGGCCGGGCGCAGGCCGTTGCGGTCGAGGACGGCGCCGGCGAGCCGGCCGTCGGTGAAGGCCACACAGGCGGGACCGTCCCAGGGCTCCATGAGCAGCGAATGATATTCGTAGAAGGCCCGACGCTCCTCGCCCATGCCCGGATTGTTCTCCCAGGCCTCGGGGATCATCATCAGCATCGCCTGCGGCAGCGATCTTCCGGAGGCGACCATGAGCTCGACGACGGCATTGAAGGACGCCGAGTCGGAGGCACCGGGCGGCACGATCGGGCACAGCCGGTCGAGGCTGCGCGAGGTCTCGGGCACGGGAGAGACGAGGAGTTCGGAAGCGAGCTTCGATTCCCTGGCTTGCATCCAGTTGCGGTTGCCGCGCACGGTGTTGATCTCGCCGTTGTGAGCGATCGTGCCGAATGGCTGGGCCAGTTGCCACGACGGGAAGGTGTTCGTCGAAAAGCGCGAGTGGACCAGCGCGATCCGCGACGTCAGCCGCTCGTCGTGGAGTTCTGTGTAGAACGAGGCGAGCTGACCGGTCGAGAGCATCCCCTTATAGGTGATGGTCGCCGGGGACAGCGAGGGAAAGTAGATGCCCGCGTGGTCGAGTCGCTTGCGCACGATGTATGCGCGACGGGTGAGGTCCGCGTCGTCACGGGCCGGGTAGCGCTCGTCGCAAGCGAGGAAGACCTGGCGCATCCGCGGCATGGTCGATCGGGCGATTTCGCCGAGCACACTGTCATCGTGGGGCACATCCCGCACCGCGAGGACGCGCAGGCCCTCCTCGGCGGCGATCCGGGCGACGAGGTCGTCCTGGCTTTCGTCGCCGGCCGCGGCGCCGGCACCTAAGTCCGGGGAGACGTTCTCCGACAGCGGCGGGGTTGCGGCCTTGAGATCGCGGCCGTAGTCCTGGGCGAAGAATCCCACGCCCACGGCGTACGCGCCGGGCTCGGGCAGGTCGATGCCGTCGGCGGCGAGCACCTCGGCGAAGTAGTCATGGGGCACCTGGAGAGTGATGCCCGCACCGTCGCCGGTGCCCTCGTCCGAGCCGATGCCGCCTCGGTGCTCGAGCTTGCGCAGAGCGGTCAGGGCCTGTTCGACGACCTCGTGGTCGGCAGATCCGCGGTAGCGGACGATGAGTGCGAGGCCGCAGTTGTCGTGTTCGAGCGCCGGATCGTAGAGCCCGATGCGGCCAGGTGGGGCCGTAGTCTTGGGGGTCGACTGAGCGCTGTGGTTCATATGCTGCCTTCTCGATGTTGAGTGCTTCCCGAAAAGACGGCGCTGTCCCTTGCGGTGTGGACGAGTCCGAAAAACAGCGTTTCCGAACCCGGCTGTGAGATCACACTCACAGCCGGAGTCCTAACTTACACCATGTGCAATTTCAGAAAAAGCAGACAAAGGAACGAACAGCGAACCAATTCGTCTCATTTGTTGGACATTCGCGGCTTCTCTTCGTGGGAGGCAGGCACCGATTTTCCGCGCACATCGGGCACGATCGAGATCGCCGAGGTCACGGCTCCGAAGAAACCGAAGCTGTGGCGACCACTGAGATCGATGTCTGATTCGCGCTCGATCTCCATATCGTCAGCCTCGGTGTCAGCCGCGGCGACGGGCACGTCCGCGCTCGCGCGGTCATCGGGGTCGGCCACCCGCGCCACGGATGGCAGCGGAGCTCCGGAGGTCTCGGCCGCCTCGGCGATATTGGGTGAATTGATCTCAAAGGTGTGCTTTCCGCGGCGATGGCGGCGCAGCAGGGTCCGGGACCCGTGCATGTAAACACCGGTCTCATAGGTGCGGTGACGCAGTCGGGAGACGATGAGCCAGCCGAGGCCGAGGAGCAGAGCGAGGATGGCCGTCCACACGTTGAACGGCAGTCCGAGGAGCAGGCGCGCGTCCTCGGCCGCGGGGGTGCCGATCCGCAGGGCCTCGAGCAGAATGCGGCCGACGCCGAACAGGCACAGATACAGGGCGAAGACCTGTCCGTAGCCGAGGCGGAGGCGTTTGGACACGATGATGAGCACAACACAGGCGATGAGGTTCCACGCCGATTCGGTGAGCACAGTGACCAGTTCGAGGCGACCGTCGAACCAATCGCTGAAGGCTCCGGCGACGTGGCCGAGGATGAGCCCCGGTGCGACCGAGTCGAGCAGCGGTCGGAACCTGATGCCTTGGATGCGGGTGAGCACCCAGACGGAGAGGAAGCCGAGGATGGTGGCTCCCCAGAAGCTGAATCCGCCGTCCCAGACCGCCAGCGCCCGCAGGGGACTGCCGTCGGGGCCGAAGTAGGTCTCCGGCGCCGAAAGCAGATGTCCGAGGCGTCCGCCGACGACGGCGGCCGGAAGGCCGACGACCGTGATAGCCCACAAGTCTCCCTTATGGCCGCCGCGGGCGCGCCATTGGATGCTCGTCATCCACAGAGCGAGTCCGATGCCGAGGACGGTGAAGACGACCCATGCCGGGCTGAAGCTCATGCACACCCTTCTGCGAGCTCGGCGGCGAGTCGACCGACTCCGGCCACTCCTTCGGAGTCCAGCACCCGGACGAGGGCAGAACCGACGATGACGCCGTCGGCGTATTCGGCGACTTCTGCCGCCTGTTCGCGGTTCGACACGCCGAGGCCGACGCAGGCGCGTTCGGCTCCTGCTTCCTTCAGCCGGGCGACGAGATCTCGGGCATGGTTGTCGACTTCGGAGCGGACTCCCGTGACACCCATGGTCGAGGCGGCGTAGACGAAGCCGGAGCTGTGCTCGACGATTCGGGCCAGCCGTTCGGGCGTCGATGATGGTGCGGCGAGGAAGATGCGGTCGAGGTTGTGCTTCTCCGACGCAGCCAACCACGGTCCTGCCTCATCGGGGATGAGGTCGGGGGTGACGATGCCGCCGCCTCCGGCAGAGGCGAGGTCGCGGGCGAAGCTGTCGATGCCGTACTGGAGCACGATGTTCCAGTAGGTCATGACGACCGCGGTGCCGCCGGCGGAAGCGATGGCTTCGACCGCGGTGAAGATGTCGCTGGTGCGCACCCCGTTGTCGAGTGCTGTCTCACCGGCACGTTGGATGACGGGTCCGTCCATTCCGGGATCGGAGTACGGCATGCCGACCTCGATGATGTCGACGCCGTTGCGGACGAGTTCGACCATGGCCTCGACCGATCCCTCCACCGTGGGGAAGCCGACCGGAAGGTAGCCGATGAGAGCGGCCTTGCGGCCCGCCTCAGCGACGGCGTTGAGGGTGGTTCCTGTGCGTGGGCCGGAGTGCGTCATACCTGCACCGCTCCTTCGTCGATGTAGTCGAACCATTTCGCGGCGGTCGTCATATCCTTGTCGCCGCGGCCGGAGAGATTGACCAGCAGGACCGCATCGGGTCCGAGCTCACGGCCGATGCGCATGGCGCCGGCCAGAGCGTGGGCGGATTCGATGGCGGGGATGATGCCTTCGGTGCGGGAGAGAAGCCGCATGGCCTCCATCGCCTCGTCGTCGACGACGGGTTGGTAGGTCACTCGGCCGGTGTCGTGGAGGTGGGAGTGTTCGGGACCGACCGAAGGATAGTCGAGTCCGGCCGAGACCGAATGGGAGGCCCGAGTCTGTCCGTCGGAGTCCTGGAGGATGTAGGTGGCCGAACCGTGGAGGACGCCGGGGCGTCCGCCGGAGAACCGGGCGGCGTGGCGGCCGGAGTCGACTCCTTCGCCGCCGGCTTCGAAGCCGAAGATCTTCACGTCGGCATCACCGAGGAAGGCGGCGAAGAGGCCCATGGCGTTCGATCCTCCGCCGACGCAGGCGCAGACGGCGTCGGGCAGGCGGCCGACCATGTCCTTGATCTGTTCGCGGGCTTCGACGCCGATGACGTTCTGGAAGGAGCGCACCATCGCGGGGAACGGGTGGGGACCGGCGACCGTGCCGATGACGTAGTGGGTGTCGTCGACATTGGCCACCCAGTCGCGCATGGCTTCATTCATCGCGTCCTTGAGGGTGCGGGTGCCGTTGGTCACGGCGTTGACCGTGGCTCCGAGCAGACGCATGCGCGCGACGTTGAGGGCCTGCCGCTGGGTGTCCTCCTCACCCATGTAGACCACGCAGGACATGTCGAGCAGCGCGGCGGCGGTCGCCGTGGCGACTCCGTGCTGCCCGGCTCCGGTCTCGGCGATGACGCGGGTCTTGCCCATCCGCTTGGCCAGCAGAGCCTGAGCCAAGGCGTTGTTGATCTTGTGGCTGCCCGTGTGGTTGAGGTCTTCGCGCTTGAGGAACACGCGCGCACCGCCGCAGTGCTCGGCGAAGCGCGTGGCCTCGGTGAGCAGAGACGGCCGGCGATGTAGTTGCGCTGCAGAGTGAGGAGTTCGTCGGTGAAGGCCGGATCCACCTGGGACTTGCGCCAGGTCTCTTCGATCTCGTCGAGTGCCGGGATCAGCGCTTCGGGAAAGAACCTGCCTCCGAACTCGCCGAAGTACGGTCCGGTCTCCTGGCTCACATCGGTCATTGCGGTCCTTCTCGATCTCCTCGTGGCGTCGGCAGGCGCAGGCGGTGAGCCTCCGCCGTGCCGGACGTCGGAATGGGTGCGGTATGGGCCATCGTCGGCCACGTGCAGCGGCCGATGGCGGCGGGGTTCAGGATGCGGACAGCGAGCGGCGTTCTCGGCCGAGGGCGGTGTACTCCTCGACAGCGGCCTGCGGACGGCCGCCGGTGACGAGCGCTTCGCCCACGAGCACGAGATCGGCGCCGGCGTCCGCGTACTTCGACACCTCGGCTCCGCCGGCGACGCCGGACTCGGCCACGAGGGTGCATCCTGCGGGGGCGAGTGCGGCCAAAGGCGCGAATCGATCGGTGTCGACGCTGAGATCCTTGAGGTTGCGGGTGTTGACGCCGATGAGTTCGGCACCGAGTTCGGCAGCGATCTCCAGCTCTGCGCGGTTGTGGGTCTCGACGAGCGCGGTCATCCCCAGCTCGGTGGCGAGGGCATGGAACTCGCCCAGCTGCACGGGGTCGAGTGCTGCGACGATGAGCAGAACGATATCGGCGCCGTGGGCACGAGCCTCATGGAACTGGTATTCGTCGACCATGAAGTCCTTGCGCAGGACCGGGATGTCCACGGCGGCGCGCACCGAGTCGAGGTCAGCGAGGCTGCCGTTGAAGCGGCGAGCTTCCGTCAGCACGCTGATGGCCCGGGCTCCGCCGGCAGCGTACAGACCCGCAAGGGTGCCGGGGTCGGGAATCTGGGCGAGGTCCCCGCGGGAGGGCGACTTCCGCTTGACCTCGGCGATGACGCCGAAGTCAGCGGACAGATCGAAGCGTCGGGCCGGTTCGGCCGCAGCCGCTCGTGCCGTGATCTCGCTCAGCGGAACAACGCTGCGGCGCGCCTGCAGGTCTTCCCGCACGCCGGAGACGATGTCGCCTAGGACCGTCATTTCTTCTTCGGCTTGTTGCCCAGCCCGACGGCACGCAGGATCAGTCCGACGACGACGCCGAGGGCGACGATGCCGATGGAGATGTAGGTGATCGTGGGGTTGTGGATCGTGAAGCCCACACAGCCGACGCAGACGCCGATGAGCATGATGATGACTCCGGTCCATCCCGCCACCGAGTTGCCGTGTCCGGGATCGGCGATCGCTGCGTAGTCGATCGTGGATTTGTCGAGATCTGCGGCCCCGTTGCGGGCGATGGACTGCGACATGGCGCTCCTTTGTGTGAGTGCGTGACACGCGTATGGAATCTTTCCTCCATTGTGTCACGCTTCTTCTGCTGACCGGACACCGACCCGGTCACAAGGTCATTTCGAATCCGGCTCGTCGTCCGGACGATTCGGCTCCTCGTCGTCGGGACCGTTCGGCTCTTCGTCGTCGGTGGCGTCTTCGACGTCTTCTCCGCGGGACAGGGCGTCCCAGGTCGCGGCCGAGTCGAATTCCCCGCCGGCGGCTTCGGCGGTGCGGGCGTAGCGGTTGGAGTTCGTCCACCCGTTCGAGGCGACGGCGACCCAGACGATGCCGATGACTCCGATTCCCGCGGCCACTGCCGCGATGATCGCCCAGGAGGTGGCTCCCGGCGCCGAGACGGCGCTCAGGGCCGTGATCCCGTAGCCGATGCCGGCGATCCCGGCCAGACCGAGGACGACGAAGCGTCCGATCCGACCGAGCATTGCGGCGAGCAGACCCGAGACGGCGATGATCGCCACACAGGCGGTGGCCACGGGCGAGGCCTGCGAGCTTGCATCCTCGGTGACCTTCGCCACACCGGTGGGTCCGAGTGTGTCGCCGCCGGCGCCGGCCTGCCAGGCGGAGATCGTCAGCGCCCACAGTGCGGCGGCGATGACGAGGACGATGAGGACTCCGCGTGATTTCGTCATGGCCTCACCTCCGGCTTCCTTCGCCCGTGCGCAGCGCGTCGGCCGCGGCGGCCGCACGCAGCACGGCCGCGGCCTTGTTCTCGGATTCCTGGTATTCGGTCTCCGGCACGGAATCGGCGACGAGCCCACCTCCGGCAAAGACGCTCATCGTGCCGTCCCGGAGCACTCCGGTGCGGATGGCGATGGCCAGATCGAGGTCACCGGTGAAGGACATGTAGCCGACCACTCCCCCGTAGATTCCGCGTCCGACGGGTTCGAGCTCGTCGATGATCTGCAGCGCTCGGGGTTTGGGCGCACCGGAGAGAGTGCCGGCGGGGAAGGTCGCCCGGAGCACGTCGATGGCGGTGGTTCCGGGCTCGAGTTCACCGCGCACGGTCGAGCTGATGTGCATGATGTGGCTGTAGCGGACGATGTCCATGAACTCGCTGACGTCTATGGTTCCGGCCGCGCAGACCTTCGCCAGGTCGTTGCGGGCGAGGTCAACGAGCATGAGGTGCTCTGCTCGTTCCTTCTCATCGGCCAGGAGCTCCCGTGCCAGGGAGTCATCAGCTTCCGGTGTGGCACCGCGGGGGCGAGAACCGGCGATCGGGTGCGTGACCACCTCTCCGGACCGGACGGTGACGAGCGCTTCCGGTGAGGAGCCGACGATGCTCACCGGCTCCCCTCCGTCGTCGTGGAGGTTGAGCAGGTACATGAATGGGCTCGGGTTCGCATGCCTCAGCATCCGGTACACACTCAGCGCATCGGCATCGCAGGGGGTGTCGAAGCGCTGGCCGATGACGACCTGGAAGATCTCTCCGTCGACGATCTTCTGCTTCGCCGTCTCCACACCGTCGAGGTATACCTGCGGTTCGGTACGGGTGGCCACCTCGGGGTCGGCCTTCCTGGGGCGCAGGATATCGGCTGGGCTGGGCTGCTGGAGGCGCTCACACATCGCGGCGATGCGGTCGACTCCCGAGGCGTGGGCCTCGTCGATGCCGGTGTCGGTGCCGTTGACGTTGAACACGTTGGCCACGAGGGTGACCGTGCCCGAATAGTGGTCGAAGACGGCGATGTCACCGGGGATCATCAGCTGGACCGTCGGCAGGTGGTGTTCGTTGGGCCGCGGCGGGCCGAGCTTCTCGAAGCGGCGGACGATGTCCCACCCGAAGTAGCCGACGAAGCTCGAGACCATGGGCGGCAGCTCCGATTCCGCCTCGGCCACGGCGAGGAGCTCGAGAGTCGCGGTGACCGCGTCGAGGACGTCGCCGTCGGTGGGGATGCCCACCGGCGGGGTGCCGGTCCAGTGGAATCCGTCATCGGTCGAGATGAGGGTGGCCACCGGTGCGGATCCGATGAAGGAGTACCGGGCCCAGGAACCGGCGACGGCGGATTCGAAGAGGAAGCTTCCCGGTCCGCCGTCGGTGAGTTTGCGGTAGAGGCTCAGCGGGGTCTCCGAGTCCGCGAGTACCTGGGTGTGGACCGGTACCAGCCGGTGTTCGGCGCCGAGGGCTCGGAACTGGTCGAGGCTGGGTCGGATCGGCAGGTCGGTCGGGTTCGCCGCTGGGTCAGTCGACACTGATGGTCCTTCCGGTGAAGCAGGTCGGGGTGTTCGTATGGCAGGCGGGTCCGGTCTGGTCGACGAGCATGAGCAGGGCGTCGGCATCGCAGTCGAGGGCAAGTGAACGGACATGTTGGACATGGCCGGAGGTCTCGCCCTTCACCCAGTATTCCTGCCGGGACCTGGACCAGTAGGTGGCCCGCTTCGTCTCGAGTGTGCGGGAGACGGCCTCAACGTTCATCCAGGCGAGCATGAGCACGTCGCGGCTCGTGGCCTCTTGGACGATGACGGGGACGAGTCCGTCGTCGTTCAGCCGGATGATCTCCCGCCAGTTCTCCGGGGTGGCATCGATATCGCTGCTCATCGGACCTCGATTCCCTCCTTCCGCAGTGCGTCCTTGACCTCGGCGATGCTCAGAGTGCCGAAGTGGAAGACGCTGGCGGCCAGCAGAGCATCGGCGCCTGCTTCCACCGCCGGGGCGAAGTGTTCGACCTTGCCGGCTCCGCCCGAGGCGATGAGCGGCACGTCGACGGCGGCGCGGGCGGCACGGATGAGCTCGAGATCGAATCCCTCACGGGTGCCGTCGGCGTCGATGGAGTTGAGCAGGATCTCGCCGACCCCGCGGTCGGCGGCTTCCCGGATCCAGTCGATGGCGCAGCGTCCCGTGCCTTCGCGGCCGCCGCGGGTGGTGACCTCGAATCCGGATGCCGTGGTCGTCCCCTGTGTCCGGCGGGCGTCGAGGGAGAGGACGAGGACTTGGTTGCCGAAGTGCCGGGAGATCTCACTGATGAGCTCCGGGTTCTTCACCGCCGAAGTGTTGACCGAGACCTTGTCGGCCCCGTCGCGCAGCAGACGGTCGACGTCGGCGACGCTGCGGATGCCTCCGCCGACGGTGAGCGGGATGAAGACCTCTTCGGCGCAGGCGCGGACGACGTCGTGGACGGTCTCCCGGTCACCGCTGCTGGCCGTGACGTCGAGGAAGGTGAGTTCGTCGGCTCCGGACTCGCCGTAGCGGCGGGCGAGTTCGACGGGGTCGCCGGCATCCTTGAGGTCGGCGAACTTCACTCCCTTGACGACGCGTCCGCCGTCGACGTCCAGACACGGGATGACTCTGACAGCTACCACGCAGTCCTCCTAGATTCCCAGGCCCCGGTAGCGATCCATTCGGCGGGCCAGGCGCCGGGCCGATGGTTCGCGCATGAGCGAGATGAGTTCGTATTCGAGTGTCTCACCGACCCTGGCGACGAAGTCGAGCGGTTCGTCGCTGGCATCGGGGTGTTCGGCGATGATCCGGTCGACGACTCCGTTGGCCTGCAGCATGGGAGCATGCACGCCCTGGCTCTGTGCCATCTCGGCGGCTCGCTCGGTGGTGCGGTGCACGATCGCCGAGGCGCCTTCGGGCGGCAGGGGCGAGAGCCAGCCGTGTTCGGCGCTGAGCACCCGGTCGGTCGGGATGAGTGCCAGTGCCCCGCCCCCGGAGCCCTCACCGAGGATGAGCGAGACGGACGGGGCGTCGAGGTTGGCGAGGTCGGCGAGGCTGCGGGCGATCTCGCCGGCGATTCCGCCTTCCTCGGCTTCCTTCGACAGGGCCGCGCCCGGGGTGTCGATGACGGTCACGAGCGGCAGGTGCAGCTCCGCGGCCAAGCGCATTCCGCGCCGGGCCTCACGCAGCGCCGCCGGTCCCATTGGGGCACGGGAGTCCTGCCGGAACCGGTCCTGACCGAGGACGATGCACGGTGCGGAGCCGAACTTCGCCAGAGCCAGCAGCAGTCCGGGATCCTTCTCCCCTTCGCCGGTGCCGTTGAGCGGCAGTACGGTGTTCGCGGCAGTGCGCAGCAGGTCACGGACTCCGGGGCGTTCGGGACGGCGCGAGCTGGTGATCGCGGCCCAGGCATCGGAGTTCGGGTCGACGGTGTCCGGAGCCGTGTCGGGATCCGGCACGCGGCTGGGGACCTCCTGGGCACCCATGAGCACATCGAGGACGCGGGAGACGGTGCCGGCGATGCGCTCGGGACCGATGACGGCGTCGACGATGCCCATCTTGTGCAGGTTCTCTCCGGTCTGCACGTTCTCCGGGAACTGCTCCCCGTAGATGGCTTCGAATACCCGGGGGCCCAGGAATCCGATGAGGGAACCGGGTTCGGCCACGGTGACGTGTCCCAACGATCCCCAGGAGGCGAAGACTCCTCCGGTGGTGGGATGGCGCAGGTAAACGAGGTAGGGCAGTCCGGCCTTGCGGTGGGCGATGACGGCGTTGGTGATCTTCACCATCGACAGGAAGGCGATGGTGCCCTCCTGCATGCGGGTGCCTCCCGAAGCGGGTCCGGCCAGCAGCGGCAGCCCTTCGAGGCTCGCACGCTCGATGGCGTCGACGAGGCGTTCGGCCGCGGCCACACCGATCGAGCCGGCAAGGAAGCGGAATTCGCCGGCGATCACGGCCACGCGACGGCCGTCGATGGTCCCTTCGCCGCTGATGATCGCTTCGTCGACCCCGGACTTCTGCGCCGCGGCATCGAGTTCAGCGGCGTAGTCGTCCGAGATCCGCCGGCGGGTCGGACGGGCGTGGTGTCCCAGGACCGGAACGATCCTTCGTCGAGGACGATGTCGACGAGTTCGTGGGCATTCAGACGCGTCATGACGGTCCTGTTCAGTTTCCGTCGGCGAGCCACGCCACGATGGAGTCCGCGTCTTCGTCGAGCAGCGGCGGAGCATCGTGAGCCGTGCGGGTGGTTTCGACCTCACCGGAGGCTCCGGCGTCGAAGAAGCGCAGGGGCGGTCCGGGCAGGTCGATGTCCCCGAGCACCGGGTGGTCGACTGAGACCTTGAGTCCCTGGCTGAGGGCCTGGTCCCACTGGTAGACCTCGGGCAGGCTGCGGACCGTGCCGGACGGGATTCCCGCCTCGGTGAGCTTGGCCAGCAGATCGGCTGCGTCGAAGGCGGAGAAGCGGTCTTCGATGAGTTCGATGAGGGCGGGCCGGTTGGCCACACGGGAGGCGTTGTCGGCCAGGCCCTCGGCTGCGGGATCGATGTCGAAGGCGGCGCAGAACTTCTGCCACAGGTTCTCGTTGCCGACGGAGATCTGCACGGCGCCGTCGCGGCAGGTGAAGAGTCCGTACGGCGACAGCGACGGGTGATGGTTGCCGCCGGGCTGCGGTTCCTGACCGGCCACGGTCGCTCTGGTCCCCTGGAAAGCGTGGACGCCGACCATTCCCGCGATGAGCGAGGTGCGCACGACCTTGCCCTTGCCGGTGCGTTCGCGTTCGAGGAGTGCGGCCAGCACACCGTAGGAGCCGTAGATGCCGGCGAGCAGATCGGCGATCGGCACTCCCACGCGCTGCATGTCAGAGGGCCCGGAACCGGTCAGGGACATCAGTCCGGCTTCGCCCTGGGCGATCTGGTCGTAGCCGGCGCGGGAGGCTTCGGGGCCGTCGTGGCCGAAGCCGGTGATGGAGAGGATGACCAGGCGCGGGTTGATCTCCATGCAGCGGGCAGTGGAGAAGCCGAGCCGGTCGAGGACTCCGGAGCGGAAGTTCTCGATGAGCACATCGGCGCGGGCGATGAGACCGGTCAGGGTGTCTTTGCCCGTCTCGGATTTGAGGTCGAGGGCGATGGATTCCTTGTTGCGGTTGCACGAGAAGAAGTAGGTGGCCTGAGGGTTGTCCTCGGGTCCGACGAAGGGAGGACCCCAGGACCGCGAATCGTCGCCTTTGCCGGGGTTCTCGACCTTGATCACTCGCGCACCGAGGTCGCCGAACATCATTCCTGCATGGGGGCCGGCAAGTGCTCGGGAGAGGTCGACGACGGTATATCCGGTCAGGGGTCCTGCCGCAGTCTCGGGTGTCTCGTTCGCCATTCCTAGTCCTCCTTGAAGTGGGTGCGTCTCTTGATGAGCATACGCAATCGTGCGACCTCCGCATGGGCGCGGCGACCGTCTGCGTGCTGGATCGCCATCACCGCGTAGGTGGTGCCGTCGGTGAGGTCCAACAGGGGCCAGGGGTCGTCACCCTCGGGTGAGAACGTCACGCCGAGGATCTGTCCCCAGTCGAACCGGCGGGTGCGCACCATGTTCTTGACCACCAGGCCCTCTGCGGTGGGCCGAGCCTGGATATCGGAGATGCGCAGCAGGGCGGCTCCGAAGAGAATCCCCAGCAGGTTCATCCATATCATGTCGAGCACCGTCCACGGTTCCCAGTCCACGACGAACAGCGCCACGGACAGGATCGCGAACCCCGCGGTCACGGCAACGGAGCCGACGATGCTGATGATGCGCACCTGTCGGGGCCGGAACACGGCGAGATCAGATTCGGCAGGCGCCAATGTTCGTCACCAGGATCGCACGCGCCCCGACTCCGTAGAGCCGGTCCATGACGTTGTTGACTTCCTTCGCTTCGACCATGACCCGCACGGCGACCCATCCGGTCTCCTGCAGCGGGGACACCGTCGGGGATTCGAGGCCCGGGGTCAGCGAGATCGCTTCGGGCACCAGACGCTGTTCGATGTTGTAGTCGACGAGCACGTA
Source organism: Brevibacterium sp. LAARM3_SD1 (assembly GCF_057364765.1). Classification (NCBI taxonomy): domain Bacteria; kingdom Bacillati; phylum Actinomycetota; class Actinomycetes; order Micrococcales; family Brevibacteriaceae; genus Brevibacterium; species Brevibacterium sp. LAARM3_SD1. Next base: position 181,970 of record NZ_JBNFOL010000005.1, read on the forward strand.
CTGGCGGGCGACCATGACCGATTCGAGGCGGCGTTTGAGCACGCCGATGCGGGATTCGGCTCCGGCGCGCTGGATGAGCACACCTTCGGATTCGAGCAGCGGCTCGCCGAAGGTCTCGAGTCCCGCGGCGCGCAGAGTGGAGCCGGTTTCGACGACATCGGCGATGGCGTCGGCGACTCCGAGCTGGATGGAGACCTCGATCGCTCCGTCGAGCTGCACGGTCGTCGCGGCAATACCGCGTCGCTGCAGGTCGGCGTCGACGAGGTTCGGGAAGCTCGTGGCGATGCGCGCACCGGCCAGCTGGTCGGGCGAGGTGAAGGAGCCGACGGTGCCGGCGTAGAAGAAGCGGGAGGCACCGAATCCGAGTCCGAGCACCTCTTGGGCTTCGGCCTGTGACTCGAGCAGGAGGTCGCGGCCGGTGATCCCGGCGTCGAGGATGCCGGATCCGACGTAGATGGCGATGTCGCGGGGACGCAGGTAGAAGAATTCGACTCCGTTGACTTCGTCCTGATGGACCAGTGTCTTGGTTCCGCGTCGAGTGGAGTATCCGGCCTCGCTGAGCATATCGGAGGCGGCTTCGGACAGTGCGCCCTTGTTGGGCACGGCTACACGCAGCATGGGTTCCCTTTGGAGTTCGATGGCGACGGGTCGGTCAGGTTCGTGAAAGGCACTTACAGGTGGGTGTTGACGTCGTCGAGGGTGAGCCCCTTGGCGATCATCATCACCTGCACGTGGTAGAGCAGCTGCGAGATCTCCTCGGCGAGCTCTTCCTTGGTTTCGTATTCGGCGGCCATCCACACTTCGGCGGCCTCTTCCACGACCTTCTTGCCGATCGCATGGACTCCGGCGTCGAGTTCGGCCACGGTCTTCGAACCGGCCGGTCGATCGAGGGATTTCTGCTGGAGTTCGGCGTAGAGAGTCTCAAAGGTCTTCACTTCTCCAGCCTAATGCATGCCTCTCAACCGCAGCATTCGGGGTCTCACGTTCCAGAACACCGCAGGCAGGCAGTCCCCGGCCGCGCGGTCGGCGCCGCTCAGTCCTCGGGATCGCGGCCGATGTCGGTGGCCGGTCGGTGGGGTGCCGAGATCGTCTGGCGGGAGCGCTTCGACCAGTCGATGAGTCCGAGGATGACCATGACGAGGAAGAACAGGTACACGGCGCCGGAGAAGACGAGTCCCCCGGAGATCGCCAGCGGGATGCCGACGAGGTCGACTGCGAGCCAGACGAACCAGAATTCGACGATGGCCCGTCCCTGGGCGTACATGGCCACGATCGAGCCGATGAAGATGTACGCGTCGGGGTACGGGTTCCAGGACCATTCGCCCAGGGCGAGGACCCAGCCGAAGATTCCGGTGCCGATGACGAGAGCCGCGAGGAGGATCGCCCGCTCTTTCCAGGTGGCCCAGCGGACGAGGACTTCACCGGAGGCGGCCTTGGACTTCTTCCACTGGGTCCACCCCCAGATCGCGGCGACGATGATGACGACCTGTCGGGAGGCGTTGCCGCCGAGGCCGGCGGAGATGCTGGCGGAGAAGAGCAGGATGGAGCCGAGGATCTGCACCGGCCAGGACAGGATGTTCCGCCGCAGCGCGAGGACGACCGTGGCCAGGGCACAGATGTTGCCGAACAGGTCGGAGTACGGCACGGGTTTGCCCAGCAGTTCGAATGCCGGGGTGTTCAACCAGGCGAACAGGTCCATCGCAGGCTCTCTTCAGGTGTGGGCCGTTGCAGTCATCCGGCCCGGGTCGGTCAATGGGTGTGGGCGGCGGCGAGGGTGCGCAGCTCGCTGATGGCCGCTGCTGCGTCCTCGGCACCGTAGACGGCGGAGCCGGCCACGAGGACGTCGGCGCCGGCATCGACCACGCGGTCGATCGTCGATGCGGAGACTCCCCCGTCGACCTGCAGCTTGATCTCGAGTCCGGCGGCGGAGATCGCTTCGCGGGTCCGCGTGATCTTCGGCAGGCACACGTCGAGGAACTTCTGACCGCCGAATCCGGGTTCGACAGTCATGATGAGGATCTGGTCGAACTCGCCGAGGAGGTCGATGAAGGGTTCGATCGGGGTGGCGGGTTTGAGCGCGAGGCTCGCCTTGGCCCCGAGGCGGCGCAGCTCCCGGGCCAGGCGGACCGGGGCGGCGGCCGCCTCGGCGTGGAAGGTCACCGAGGCGCAGCCGATCTCCGCGTACACGGGAGCATTGCGGTCGGCGTCGGCGATCATCAGGTGGGCGTCGAGAGGGATCGGTGAGATCGCCTGGATGCGTTCGACGACGGGCGGGCCGAAGGTGAGGTTCGGGACGAAGTGGTTGTCCATGACGTCGATATGGGCCATATCGGCGGTGCTGATCTTCTCGAGCTCTCCGCGCAGGTCGGAGAAGTCCGAGGACAGGATGGAGGGGTTGATGTCGATGGACATGGGTCATTTCGCCTTTCGCAGGAGGGCCAGGAACATTCCGTCGCTGTTGTGCAGGTGCGGCCAGAGCTGAGCGTATCGCCCGCCGTCCCGGGTCACCGAGGCGAACGATTCCGCCTCGGTGCCGGTGATCGCCGACAGCACGGTCGGGGTATCGAGCACCTCGATGTCCGCGGTGCCGGACTTGGCGCGCAGGCGCAGGACTTCGTCGACGATGAGCACGGTCTCGGCATAGTGCGGCGAGCACGTCGAGTAGGCGACGACTCCCCCGGGCGCGCAGGCGTCGAGGGCTGCGGTCAGCAGTTCGCGCTGGAGTCCGGACAGGGCCGTGATGTCCTCGGGCCGTCGGCGGTAGCGGGCTTCGGGACGACGGCGCAGGGCCCCGAGTCCGGAGCAGGGCACGTCGACGAGGATTTTCGAGTAGGGGCCGCGGGCGTCGCGTCCGTCGCGGAGGGCCGCGGTGACGTTGCTCAGTGCCTTCGTCGAATCGCGGACGAGGTCCACGCGGTGCTCGCTGGAGTCGAAGGCCTCGAGGGTCAACGCTTCGCCGGCGGCTGCGGCTCCGAGGACGGCGGTCTTGCCTCCGGGGCCGGCGCACAGGTCGGCCCAGGTGCCGGCGGGTGCGTCGACCTCGGCCAGGGCGAGGGCGACGAGAGCAGACCCCTCGTCCTGGACGCGGGCGCGTCCGTCGGCCACGGCCGCGACGCCCGGGGCACGCGGT